>JADLHM010000054.1 GCA_020848745.1 Deltaproteobacteria bacterium
CGTGCTCGGCGCGAATGGCGCTCCGACGCCGCCCTTCGCGACCCGCTTGATCCCGCCGGCGTCGCGCATGGGACCGCTCACCGACGCCGAGCTCGCGCCCCACCTCGCGACGCGCCAGGTGAAGAAGTACGCGCGCGCGGTCGACCGCGAGAGCGCCCGCGAAACACTCGCGGAGCGCGCGAGCGGAGCGACGTCCGCCGCCGCCCCGCCGAGCACCGCTTCCGCGGGCGGTCGGACGGCGCGCGCGAAGGAGGAGCCGAGCGCCTTCGAGAAGATCCTGAAGTCACCGCTCACGCGCTCGGTCGCGACGCAGCTCACGCGCAGCCTCATGGGCGCGCTCCTCGGCCCGCCCCGCCGCCGGCGCTTCTGAGTCGCTCCGGCCGCGGCGTGGGGGCGCCGGACGGGCGGCGAGCGCGACCGCCTGCCCGGCGGCGCGCGCTTTTCCGCCGCCGGGCTTCAAAAGCGCGTGTGGTCCTGGCATACGGTGGCATGCTTGCGGACGAGTCGAGGGGTGGGTGGAGTGGGCGGTCGGGATTGCTCCTGGTCTCCCTGGTGTCGATGTTGGTCGTGAGCGGATGCGGGCTCTTCGGAGGCCTGCAGGTGCCGCCGCCGGCGCCGATGCCCCGGCCCACCGCCGCGCCGGAGGCCTACCTGCTGCTGCGCCTGAAAGAGCGCCGTCTCTACCTGGTGGAGAACGAGGTCAAGCATCCGGCCGAGGGCTATCGCGTAGCGATCGGACAGCCGAAGTGGCCGACGCCGGCCGGCCGATTCCAGGTCAACGAGCTGGTCGAGAATCCCGACTTCCTGGCCTTCGATTTCAACGACATCAAGAAGCCCGATCGCGGCCGCATCCCGCCGGGGCCGAACAACCCGCTCGGATTGCGTTGGATCGGCTTCGCCCATGCGCATGGCTGGCAGGTCGGCTTCCATGGCACCGCCAAGACGCAGATGCTCGGGCTGGCCGTGAGCCACGGCTGCGTGCGCATGGCGAATCCGGACATCGTCGACCTCTTCCCACGCGTGAAGCTCGGCACGGCGGTCGTCGTCGAGGAATGACGCCGGTACCGGTCAGTGGTGCACGATGACGGGGGTGCCGAGCACGACCTCGTCGTAGACACGGATCACGTCGGCGTTCCGCATGCGGACGCAGCCCCCGCTCACCGCCCGACCGAGCAGCTCCGGGTGCGGCGTCCCGTGGATACCGACCGTCCACCCCTCGCCGTGCGCGAAGCCGATCCAGCGCTCGCCGAGCGGGTTCCAGGGTCCGGGCGGCACCCGCTCGAGGACGCGGGTCGGATCCTTCGGATCGAATCGATGGAAATCCGGATGCTCCACCATCTCCTCGACCCGGAAGCGGCCCGTCGGCGTTTCGTGACCCGGGCGACCGACCGCGATCGGGAACGATGCGATCGGTGCGGCGACGCCCTCCTTCATGAGGTCGAGTCGGCGCGCGGTGACGCGGATGACCAGGTAGGTGGTCGGCCGGGCCGGAGGCGCCGGAACTGTGAGACGAGCCGCGGTCTCGTGATCGGCCTTCGGAGCGGGGCGACCACACCCGCCCGCCCCCGCGGCGACCAACAGCCCGACACCGAGGAGCGCCACCACGCCACGGGGTCGTCGAAATGTCATACGGAGGTCGTCCTGAACGCGAGCGGGGAGCGGTCGGCCACGCCAGCGACGTCACCGTAGCCAGAACGGAAACGGGCGGCGAGGCCCGTCGAGACCTCGCCGCCCGTGGCGTTTCCGTTCAGATCGATGCGACGGCGTTCGGTTCAGCCGCCACGACGCTGGGTGACCGGCGGCGGCGGCGGAGGAGGCGGAGGCGGCGGCGGTGCCGGCGGCGGCGGCGGCGGCACGTAGGCCGGCTCTTCCTCCGGCTGGAACACGTGCTGCACGGTGATGCCCGTCGACGCCCACTGACGCGCGACGTCCGAGCCCGGACGCGCGACCATGTTCGCGTAGTCGTAACGGCCGAACCAGCCGAGGGTCGTGTTGGGCGCGACCTCGAAGGCGATGCCGCCACCGGCGTTGAAGCCGGCGCCGTCGTCGCTCATGATGCCGCTCATGTCACGGTAGTATCCGCCCTTGGCTTCGACGTACGACTCGACGGGACCGGTCAGCAGCGAGAAACGCGGACCACCCGTGATCGAGAAGACGCTGGCCAGGTCGTCGTTCGACGAATGGCCGTCACAGCAGTGATTCTCCCCCTCGTAGAGGAAGAACTGCGGGTTACCGATGATCGAGAGCGCGAAGTTGTCGGTGAGATTGAAACGATACCCGCCCTCGATGCCGACGGTGCCGCCGATGTCCGGATCGATCGTGCGGCGATATTTCGAGAGCGGAAAAGCCATACCGGCGTTCACGCCGACTTCGGGGCCGTCGGCGTAGACTGTACTGCCGAGGCCGACGACAGCGGCGCACAACGCCGCCGCGAGACCCCTCTTCGTAACATTCCCCATAAGTGTCCTCCTTACTCGTTCTACTCGTGTACCCGTTCTACTCGTTACATCCACGAATCCTATCAAGCGGTTGACGCTTTGCGACACGGCGACATGATGACGAAATGATACGCGGAGAACAAGGGGGCACCAATCCCTTTTGATTGTGGTTGGTTATCGAAGATCCTCCCCCTCCCGGCCCGAATCACGACCCGGAACGACCGGGTCGGATCCACGCCTGGCGCGCGCTGAGACGGCTCCTCGACTCGCTCTTCGACCTTCCGTTCTCGCTCACGGCTGTCGTAGCCGGGCGGGTGTTCGGGAGCCTGCCGGTCCTCGGGAGACCACGGAACACGGAAGCCGCCGCTCGACTCGTCCATCGGGGGAACGCCATGAAGATCGGCCCGAAGCGGAAACGGATCGTCGGGGCAGCGCTCGTCGCCGGAATGATCCCCCTCGCGACACGGCGACGTTCTCGGGCAGCCACGCGCGTCCGCGTGCTCCCGGCCGCAAACATGGACATTCCCCAACTCCCCGAGTCTCAATATCCGATAGCCGTAAACGGGAAACCCGTATGACTTCGAGATATTGGGTTGCTTCTACGCATTCCTATTGGTATCGATCACACGGCTTTTGCCAATCACCATAATCTTTCGATGGGGGGTCAGATATGACGACGAAAAGGCGAGCCGTACGCTCCCGTGGGAAGTCGGCCGGGACGCTGGCCATCCTGCGGCGACGCGCCGAGGCGATGATGGGTCGCTTGCGCCGAGCCGGCATGCAACAGGTGCGGGCCCTCGAGCGTCAGATCGATCGGTTGAACAAACAGCGTCAGGCGCTTCTCGCGGAGATCGGCGAGGCCGTCGGGGCGGGAGCCGCCCGACGGGGATCCGGCCGTCGGACGACGGGTGGCACTCAAAAGCGCATCGATTGGGACGGAATCTTCGCGAAGCTGCCCAAAACATCGTTCAAAGCCAGTGACGTACGAGCGCTCGTTCCCGGCGTCGCCGCCGGCACCCTGTCCCAGCGCCTCACCGGTTGGGTGAACGAGAAGAAGCTGAAGCGCACGGGCACACGGCGCGGCACTCGGTACGTACGGGCCTCCTGAATCGGCAGCGTACGGCGAAGGCGGGACCGGAGGCGCTCCGGTCCCGCCTCCTGCTCCATTTTCCAGCACGCCATTTCCGAAGCGGCGCCTCGATCCCACCGCTCCCGAACGGCCGCGTCGGCTATAGCATCACGCGATCGCGCCTCCCGAGTTGACAGCCAATTTTCTCCCTTCTAAGGTTTACCGCTCCACGCTTCCGGTTCGACATCTCGAGGCTCCGATCATGCGAATGATTCTTCCGAGCGTGCGCGCGCGACGCGACGTCGATCGTGCATTGCAAAATTTTTTTGCTACGTATCGCAACGCGGAATTCCGTCGGTTCATGAACACCATTTGTCGCTTTTACGGCGTCAAGCGGCCGACGATCGAGTGGTACGAATACCTGGACTGGGGCAAGGGCGCTGGCCGGACGTGGGACGACGGCAAGATCGGGCTCGTACACCCCGAGAACTGGAAGCGCGGGCGAAAATACAACGGCATGCGCCAGTGGATCCACACCGTGCACCACGAGTTCGGCCACTACCTCTTCTGGGCCGACGCCGAGCGTAAGGCCGACCTCTTCGCGGACAACATGATGTCGGGCGTGAGCGACGCAACTCAGCGGACGCGCGCGCGACCGAAGCCGATGACACGCATGCGCATGACCGGCCAACAGCGGAGCGTCGCCCGCCGGCGCTCCGCGGTCTGCTGAGCGCTCAGGTCGCGACGTCTTCGCCGCCGTCGACGCCGATCACCGTCCCGGTGATCCACTGCGCGTCGTCGCCGGCGAGCATGGCGATCACACGCGCGACGTCGCCCGTCTCCGTCATCCGGCCACTCGGATTGCGGGCCCGGACGTGCCCGGCCATGAGCTCCGAGCCCGGGATTTTCCGGAAGGCCGGCGTGTCGGTGACCCCGGCGCGAATGGCGTTCACCGTGACGCCCATGGGCCCGAGTTCGACGGCGAGCTGGCGCACGTGCGCCTCGAGCGCGGCCTTCGCGGCCGAGACGGCACCGTAGCCCGGCCAGACGCGCGTCGATCCGGCGCTCGTCATCGCGACGACGCGGCTGCCCCGCACCAGCAAATTGCGCGCGGCGGCGTCCTGGACCCAGTACACGAGGCTGTGCGCCATCACATTCATCGTCATCTCGATCTGCGCGGGAGTCGCGAACCGGGCCGGCTCGGCGCCGACGAAGGGCGTGAGGCTCCCGAAGGCGAGCGAATGCATCAGGACGCGAATCGCTCCACCGCCCTTCTCGGCCATGCGCTGCGCTAGGGCATCGAGCACGTGCCGCCGCTTCTCGTGATCGGCTGCGTTCATGTTCAAGAAAAGCGCGTCGCGTCCTGCCGCGCGGATCGCCGCGGTGATCTCGTCGACGTGGGCGAGACCGGCGCGACGATCGAGGTGCACACCGCACACGTCCATGCCGCGCGCCGCCAGCGTCCGCGCGGTCGCCTCGCCGAAGCCGCTGGAAGCGCCGAGGATGAGCGCCCACCGTCCCGCCGTGTCCGCCATGGGGGCGGACCATAAAGCAAGCGACCCGCATCGACAACCGACTGGATTTCTTGCGTTTCCTTCCCTGGGGCTGGTAAGGCATCGGCGAGCATGGCGCGAGCACGAGAGGGCGGGCCGACGATCGCGAATCGGTGGTGGGTCGACGCCGACAAGGGCGAGGACAAGGGCGCGAAGGGCGCACGGCCCCCGATCGGCAGCCTCTTCTTCACCATCGGTTACGACTTCGATCAGGAGCGCGCCAAGCAGCGCCTCACCGACGCCAACTTGAAGCTGCTGGCCGAGGCCCGTCCTCCGGTGAACGAGTGGCGGACGATCCACTTGGTCCCGAACGAGTCCGTTCCGGCGGAAAAGATCGAGCGCATCAAGCGCCGACTCCCCCTTCCCCCCGGCGCGCGGGGCGTGATAGTGGACTCCGGCCGTTCGGCCCGCTTCGTCCTCACGGGTGATCCCGTTGGCGAGCGAGTGCTCGAATTCACGCTTGGCGAGGCTTCATCGTTCGACTGTTGGATCCGGGGAGATTGGGTGCGCGAAGAGCTCTTTCGCGACCTCGGCGACGCGCTTCGCCGCGGAGAGCGGTTGGTCGGCGAGTACCTCGGACCCGAGCCGCATGCCGACAACCAGACGACAAGCATGAGCGCGTAAGGAGGGGGTTCACGACATGACACAGGTAGGCCACGAAGCGGAAGAAGTGAAAGACGTCGTGTGGACGTATGCAGGTTGGACGGTCATCCTTCTCATCTGCATCGGCGCCGGGGTCTTCATCGGCTACACGCTCTGGGGAAACGCGAGCTCGCTGCAACGGGATCTCTCGGCGGCGACCGAGCAGGTGAATACGTTGAAGAACGAGCGCGAGACCCTGAAGAGCCAGCTCGCGCTCTGCACCCGCGACAAGGAACTCTGCCAGAAGCAGGCCGCGGCGGGCCACTAAAGCGCATGGTCGGAGCAGGCCGCCGTGGACACGGCGGTCTGCTCGTCTCTCCGCCGAGCGTTCCGAGACTTATTTCTTCTCTTGCTCGTTCTGCTCGGCCAGCTGCCGCTTCCAGTCGAGGACGCGCGCTTTCGCCCCTTCGGCTTCGGCCTCGGCGATCATGCCCTTGCGCTGGTAGAACATCGACAAGCTCGTGTGCGCGAGGGTGTCGTCCGGCGTCAGCTCCACGAGGCGTTTCCCCTGCTCGATCGCCTCGTCGAACCGCTTCGCGTCGGCATAGGCCATCGCGAGCCCAAGGATGGCGTCGGTGAAGGCGGGATCGACCGCAAGGGCCTCCTGATAGGCGGCGATCGCCTCCTCGAGGCGGCCCTCGGCCACGTGATCGACGGCCAGATCGTAGAGCTCTTCGGCGCTCGGCATGGCTCCGGAACCTAACGAATCGGCCTCGGAGCGACAAGCGGCGCCGCGTTGACAGGCCGCGGACCGGTCCCTATTGCTGGGCGCTCCGCATCGACGGCTTCGATGGCGGCCACGAACGTCCGGGGAACTCCGACCGCGCCGCGTTGGCGCGTGAACCACACCTCAGATCCCGCGAACCAATGCTCGCGAACGACGAGCTCACGGCCGTTGACGAAACGTACCCGCACGTCGGCGGTCGCCGAAGACGCTGAGCCGAACGTGAACCCAGCGACGATCGAACCCACGCCGACCACCGATCCGACGAACGATGCGCTGCGTGCGCGCGTCCTCGATTTCATCGCTCGGCCCTCCCACGACGATTTTGACGGTCTCGCGCTCGAGATCCATCACTACCAGTATCGGGTGAATCCGGTGTACCGGCGCTTCGCGGACCGCCTCGGCGCGGCCGCGCCAGGCGCCTGGCGGGAGATTCCCGCCGTCCCGGCGGAGGCGTTTCGCATGAGCGTGCTCGCCTGCGGGCCGGCGGAGCGCGTCTATCGCAGCAGCGGCACGACCGCCGGCCCCGGCCGACGCGCCGCACACCACGTGCCGGACGTCGACGTCTACCGCGCCTCCGCGCTCGCCGGGTTCGCGCGCGCGGTTCTGCCGTCCGGAACGCGCCGCCGCTTCGTCGTCGCGGCTCCCGAGCGCGCGAGCCATCCCGCGTCGTCCCTCGGCGAGATGGTGACCTGGCTTCGCCAGAGCTCGGACACGGACAGCGTGCCTTCGTGCCTCACCGCCGGCGGCGTCGACGTCGAGCGGCTCGCGCACACGCTCGATCGCGTCGGCACCGGCGGACCGATCGTGTTGATCGCGGTCACGTCGGCGCTGTTGCGGCTCGCCGACTGGGCCGAGGCGCGGCGGCGCCGCTTCACCCTGCCGGCCGGCAGCCTCGTCGTCGACACCGGCGGGTGCAAGGGGTACGCGCAGGATCTCGCGCGCGCCGACGTGCTCGCGCGCTACCGGCGCATCCTCGACGTCGCGACCGAGCAGATCGTGAACGAGTACGGCATGACGGAGCTCGCCTCGCAGCTCTACGCTACGGGGGACGGCCCGCTGCGCGCGCCGCCCTGGCTGCGGGTCCTCGTCTGCGACCTGGCGAGCGGCCGTGAGGTCGCGCCCGGCGCGGTGGGATGCCTCCGCTTCTTCGACCTCGCGAACCTCGGCTCGGTCCTGGCAATCCAGACCGAGGACGTCGGACGCGTCCGCGACGGCGGGATCGAGCTGCTCGGCCGGGCGCCTGGAGCCGTCGCGCGCGGGTGCTCGCTCCTCGCCGACGAGGGAGCCGCGTGATCGGCCTCGACGAGCGTTTGACGCCGACACGGACGCCGCTCGTTCCGGCGCGGGTGCGGGCGCTGGCGCGAACGCTGCGCGCCGGTGCGACGGGACTCCGTGCGCTGCCCCTGGAGGCGCGCATCGCCGCGATCGATCGGCTCGCGGCCGCGTGGCTCCCCGCCGACTCGCCGTGGCGCGCCCGCGCCCGCGCCGAGCTCGCCATGTCCACCGGACACCCGGCCCCCGTGATCGACGCCGCCCTCGATCATCTCTGGCACGCGCTCCGCGCGCCCGAGCTCGCGGCCGCCGTGAGGGGCGAGCTCGCCGACGCGGATCTCCGCCGGTTGCCGGACGTCGCCCTGCACGTTCTCGCGGGGAACGTGCCGGGCGTGGGCGTGTTCGGCATCGCGGCGGCGCTCCTCGCAGGCGTCCCGAGCCTCGTGAAGCCCGCTGCCCGCGAGCCTTTCCTGCCGGCCCTCCTCGTCGAGTCGATCGCGGCGCTCGCGCCCGAGCTGCGACCCGCCATTGCCGTCGCACCATGGCGCGGTGGAAGCGAAGCGCTCGATGCCGCGGCGTTCGGCGCCGTAGACCTCGTGCTCGCCTACGGTCGGGACGAGACGCTCTCCCGTATCGCCGCCCGCAAGCCGGCGCGTCTCCTCCGCCATGGCGACCGCACGAGCATCGCCCTCGTGGCCCGCGCCGCGCTCGGCCCGCGCACTGCGCGCGCGCTCGCGTACCAGACCGCGCTCTACGACCAGCAGGGGTGCCTCTCGCCGCGCGTCGTCTTCGTGGAGGACGCCGACCGGCGCGACGTCGACCTCTTCTCGGCCCTGGTCGCGGCCGAGCTCGGCGTGCTCGAGCACGAGCTCCCGCGCATCCCCCCGGAGCTCGGCGCGCGCGCGAGCGTCTGGCGGTGGCTCGAGCGCGAGCGCTGGCGCGCGCAGGAAGGCGCGGACGTGTCGGTGCACGGAGGCCGCGACGGCGCGGGGAGCGTGGTCTGCGATCGGACGCCAGACTGGTCGACGGGTCCGAGCTTCCGACACCTCGTGCTGATACCCGTCGCGACGCTCGCCGGAGCCGCCGAGCCGCTGCGCCGTCTCGCGGGCACGATAGAGGCGGTCGGCTACGCGGGGCCGGTCGAGAGCCTCGCGGAGGCGGCCGCGGTGGCCGCGGCGGCCGGGGCCCATCGCTTCTGTCCGCTGGAGCGCCTCCAGGCGCCGCCGTTCGCGTGGCGCCAGAGCGGCCATCGCCGCCTCGCGAGCTTCCTCGCCCACGACGACGCGGTCGCGCCGGCGCTGCCCTTCGCGTGACCCGGCGCCCCGACCGACGCCGCAGGCGCCGCGGCGAGGCGCGCGACGCCACCGCCCTCGCTCGCGACTTCCGCCTGCACGTCGCCCAGACCTCGACCGCACCGCTCGGCATCGTCGTCACCGAGGCGCGCGGCGCGTGGCTCACGGACGGGGGCGGCCGGCGCTATCTCGACCTGCTCTCGGGCATGGGGGTCGTGAACCTCGGCCACGGCAACCGCGCCGTGATCCGGGCGTCCCTCGCGCAGCTCCGCCGCCACCTCCACGTCATGGTGTACGGCGAGTACGTGCTGACAGCGCAAGTCGAGCTCGCGACCCGCCTCGCCGCGCTCGCCGGTCCGCCGTTCGAGAGCTGCTACTTCACGAACAGCGGCACGGAAGCCATCGAGGGCGCGCTCAAGACCGCCCGCAAGCACACGGGGCGCAGCGGCCTCGTGGGGTTCGCGCTCGGATTCCACGGCGACACCTTCGGCGCGCTCTCGATCGGCGGGAATCCGCTGTATCGCGACCCCTTCCTGCCGTTGCTTCCGAACGCGACGATCCTGCCGTGGCAGGACGCGCGGGCGCTGCGCGCCATCGATCGCCGCACCGCCGCCGTCGTGATCGAGCCGGTCCAGGCCGAAGGCGGCGTGCGGGTCGCCGACCCGGCGTATCTCAGCCTCCTGCGCGCGCGGTGCGACGAGGTCGGCGCGCTCCTGGTGTTCGACGAGGTCGTGACGGGCATGGGCCGCACGGGCACCCTCTTCGCCTTCCAGGGATGCGGCGTCCGCCCCGATCTGCTCGTGCTCGCGAAGGCGCTCGGGGGCGGCCTGCCGCTCGGCGCGTTCCTCGGCACGCGGCGCGTCCTCGCAACGCTCACGAAACGGCCCGCCCTCGCTCACGTGACGACCTTCGGGGGTCATCCGCTCTCGTGCGCAGCGGCGCTCGCGGCGCTGAACGAGACGGTCGCCCGCGACCTCCCGGGCCGCGCCGCCGCGAGCGGCCGCGTCTTCCTCCGCGGCCTCCAGGACCTCGCGGCCCGCCACGCCGTCATCCGCGCGGTCCGCGGCGCCGGTCTCCTGCTCGCCGTCGAGCTGGCGACGCCGATCGCGACCCGCCGCTTCGCCGCGGCCTGCCTCGCGCGCGGCCTCATCGTCAACTGGACGCTGCACCGCGACACCGTGATCCGACTCGCGCCGCCGCTCGTGATCGGACGCGCCGAGATCGAGCTCGCGCTCGCCACGATGGAGGCGGCGCTCGGAGACCTGCGACGGACGAGCTTCCGCGCCTAGGGAAGCGCTGGTTCTCTACCCCGGCGTCCCGCCGATCTTCGAGAGCAGGTACGCCTGGATGAACTTGTCGAGGTCGCCGTCGAGCACGGCGTCGGTATTGCCGACCTCGCAGCTCGTCCGGTGGTCCTTCACCATGCGATAGGGGTGCAGCACGTAGGAGCGGATCTGGCTTCCGAAGCCGATCTCCTTCTTCGTCTTGCTGAACGCGTCGAGCTTCTCCTTCTGCTTCTCCATCTCGAGGTCGTAGAGCTTGGCGCGCAGGATCTTCATGGCCATCGCCTTGTTCTTGTGCTGCGAGCGCTCGTTCTGACACGCGACGACGATGCCGGTCGGCATGTGCGTCAGGCGAACCGCGGAGTCGGTCTTGTTGACGTGCTGCCCGCCCGCGCCGCTCGACCGGTAGGTGTCGACGCGGAGGTCCGCCTCGTCGATCTCGACCTCGATGTCGTCCTCGATCTCCGGATAGACGAAGACCGACGCGAACGACGTCTGTCGGCGCGCGTTGGCGTCGAACGGCGAGATGCGCACGAGGCGATGGATGCCCGACTCGGCGTGGAGGTAGCCGTAGGCGTACTCGCCCTCGATCGTGATCGTGGCGCTCTTGATGCCGGCCCCCTCGCCCTCCTGCTGCTCGAGGATCTCGACCTTGTAGCCCTTCCGTTCGCACCAGCGGAGGTACATGCGGAAGAGCATCTCGGCCCAGTCCTGGGCTTCGAGGCCGCCCGCGCCGGGATGGATGCTCAGGATCGCGTTGCCGGCGTCGTGCTCGCCGCCGAGCATCTGCCGCATCTCGAGGTTGCCGATCCCCTCGTCGACGACGTCCGCCTTGGCGATGCCTTCGGCGAGCGCGTCGGGATCCCCCTCGACGGCGAGCTCGAGGAAGACGTTGGCGTCGTCGAGCTCGCCGCGCTGCTTGCGCCAGCCGTCGAGCGCCGACGTCAGCCGCGAGCGCTCGCGCTGGACCTTCTGCGCCCGCTCGTGGTCGTTCCAGAAGTCCGGCTGGCCCACCTGCTCGTCGAGCGCGCGCAGACGCGCCTCCGTCCCCGGGACGTCAAAGATGCCCCCGAAGCGTCTCGAGTCGCCGCTCGAGCGACGTGAGGCGCTCTTTCAGCTCGTTGTTGGTGATCTGCGCCGTCGTGCTCATGTTTCCTCCATCGCGACGTCCGCGCGTCCGCCCCTGCCGACGACCGCGACGAGCACGAGCAGCGCGAGGCACCCGTACACGAACACGTCACCGAAGCGGGTATAGAACGTATGGATCCCGACCCAGCTGATGGTGTCGACGCGCCACGCCGACTCGAAGAGCCCGGTGCGCCAGCGGATCGTCCCGTCGCTGTCGACCATAGCAGAGAAGCCGGTGTTCGCCACGCGCACGAGCGGCACCCGGTTCTCGATCGTCCTGAGGGTCGCCATCGCCAGGTGCTGGTACGGAGCGGACGTGCGGCCGAACCAGGCGTCGTTCGTGATGTTGACGAGAAAGTCGGCGCCGCCGTCCACGAAGCGGCGCGTGAGGTCGGGGAAGATGCCCTCGTAGCAGATGAGCGTCCCGAAATTGCCCCGCGTCGTCCGGAAGACGACCGGCGTGTCGCCGGCCCGGAAGTCGCCGACGCCCTCCACGACCTTGTCGACGAAGAAGAAGAGCGACTTCAGGGGCACGTACTCGCCGAAGGGCACCAGCTCCATCTTGTCGTAGAACTGGTCGGCGGTGCCGTCGGGTCCGACGAGATACACGCGATTGTGCATCCGGAGAACGGCGTGGTCGTAGCTGAACGCCGGGCTCCCGACGACCAGCCACACGCGCAGCCGGCGCGCGAGGTCGAGGATACGGTCGCGGAGGTCGCTCTCCTGCTGGAAGAAGAACGGCGCCGCGGTCTCCGGCCAGACGACGAGCTCGGCGCCCCCGGCGACCGCCTCCCGCGTGAGCGCCTCGTACCGGGCGATGGTGGCTTCCTGATAGGCCGGATCCCACTTCACGTCCTGGGGAACGTTACCCTGGATGAAGCCGACACGAAGCGTCCCCTTGGCCGGCCGCGCGGCGAGGTCGTGCACGCGCCAGTAGCCCCAGCCGACGAGCATCGCCAGCAGCGACGCGAGCGCCAGCATCGCGCGCGTGCTCGGCGCCTCGCCCGCGAGCCAACGACGGACCGCCGTGTAGACGACGACGTTGACCAGCACGACCAGCGCCGAGAGTCCATAGACGCCCGTCACCTCCACGAACTGTACGAGATAGGTCGCGCGGTATTGCGAGTAGCCGAGGCTCACCCATGGAAAACCCCCGAGCACGTAGGTGCGGATCCATTCGACGACGACCCAGGCCGGCGGGGCCACGAGCGCGAGCTCGACGCCGGCGCGCCGCGCCCACTCGCAGGCCGCGGCGACGATCCCGAAGCCGAGCGCCAGGAACGCGCAGAGAAGCAGGAGCGGTCCCACGCTCACGAGCGGCGACAGGTTCGTATAGGTGCCGATCGTGAACACGAGCCAATAGAGCGTCGCGAGGTAGAACACGACGCCCGCAAGCCATCCCGCGCGGAACGCCGCGCCGGTGCCGCGCCCGAGCGCCGCGAGGAGGAGCGGAACGAGAGCGATCCAGGCGACGGGACCCCAATCGACGATCGGAAACGCGAGCGCGAGCGCGGCGCCGCTCATGGCGGCGAGCGCGAGCGCCCGCCGTCCCTCGAAGACCGGAGCCCCGGGTACGATCGCCTCCCGGCCGACGGGCGCCGGCCCGCCGTTCCCGGTCACGCGCGCCTCGCGCGCGCCGCGCGCGCCCGCGGACGCGGCCCGCGGGACACGGTCGCATGCCCGCCGGCCGCCCGCACGGGCGGCGTCATGGGGCCGATCGCTGCTCGCACCCCCCGCGCCTTGCGCGCCATGCGGCGCTCCTCGGCCTGCGAGATCTCGTGGTCGTACCCGAGGAGATGCAGGATGCCGTGGATCAGGAGCTCGTCGAGCACCGCCGCGAGCGGACGTCGACGCTCGCGCGCCGCCGACACCGCGGTATCGAACGAGATCACCACGTCACCGAGGCTCGCCGTGTCCGGCGGCACCGGAGGCTCGTGGAGCGGGAACGCGAGCACGTCGGTCGGCCGGTCCTTGCGGCGATAGTCGCGGTTCAGCGCGCGCATCTCCGCATCGGTCACGAGCGACACGCTGAGTTCGCTGCGGCGGATGGCGAGCACGCCCAGCACCTGCCGGGC
Source organism: Deltaproteobacteria bacterium (assembly GCA_020848745.1). Lineage (NCBI taxonomy): Bacteria > Pseudomonadati > Myxococcota > Myxococcia > Deltaproteobacteria bacterium. The sequence continues at coordinate 13,480 of JADLHM010000054.1, forward strand.
CCGGGTGGCGAGATATCGGCTCCAGACGGCGCCGGTGGGCGCGCGGCAGGCGAAGGCGACGGGCATGCGGGCGGCGCGGAACGGTCAGGATTCGTTCCGGGCCGACGCGTCCTCGGCGCGCTCGTAGGCGGTGATGATGTCCTGCACCAGCCGATGGCGGACGACGTCGCGCTCGCTGAAGCGCACGAACTTGATGCCGTCGATGTCCTTGAGGACGTGCTGCGCCTCCTTCAGGCCGGAAATCTTGCCGGCGGGAAGATCGGTCTGGGTGACGTCGCCCGTGACGATCGCCTTCGACCCGTAGCCCAGCCGGGTGAGGAACATCTTCATCTGCTCCGGCGTCGTGTTCTGCGCCTCGTCGAGGATGACGAACGAGTCGTTCAGCGTGCGGCCGCGCATGAAGGCCAGTGGCGCGACCTCGATCGTGCCGCGCTCCAGCATCTTCCGGGCGCGGTCGAAGTCGACCATGTCGTGGAGCGCGTCGTACAGGGGACGCAGATACGGATTCACCTTCTCCGCGAGGTCGCCGGGTAGGAACCCGAGCTTCTCGCCGGCCTCGACCGCCGGCCGCGTGAGCACGATGCGGGTGAACTCCTGCTTGAGCACGGCGGCCACGCCCATGGCCATCGCGAGGTAGGTCTTGCCCGTACCGGCGGGTCCGATCGCGAACACGATGTCGTGCGTACGGATCGAGTCGATGTAGGACTTCTGCATCACGCTCTTCGGCGTGATCACGCGCTTCTGCGCCGCGATGTAGACGGTGTCGAGGAAGATGTCCCGGACGTTCGCGGTGTGGTCGCTCGCGAGGATGCGGAGCGCGTAGTCGACGTCGCTCGCGTACACGGGGAAGCCGCGCTCGAGCACGCCGTAGAGCTGCGTCATCACCCGGCCCGCGAGCTCGCGGTCGACCGGATTGCCGCTGATCGAGACCGCCTTGCCGGCGACGCCGATCCGGACGCCCAGCGATTTCTCGATCGCCTTCACGTGCTCGTCGTGGCGGCCGAGGAGCTCGTGGAAGAGCCGGTGATCCTGGAACTCGAGCTGCACGACGTCCGGTCCGGCCGCGAGCGCGCCGCGCCGCTCGGCTCGCACGCCGACGGACGGGCCGTCCGCCGAGGACGCGGCCCCGGCGCGTCCGGACGGCGGCGGCGGCTTCATGCAACCAGCTCGGGGATCATCGCGAGCGCTTCGTCGAGGCGCGCCGCGTCCTTGCCTCCGGCCTGCGCGAAGTCGGGCCGGCCGCCGCCATTCCCGCCGACGAGCGGCGCGATGCGCTTGATGAGGTCGCCGGCGTGGAACCGCTTGGTGAGATCCTTGCTCACGGCCGCGACGAGACTCACCTTGCCGTCGTGGAAGGCGCCGAGCGCGACGACGCCGCTCCCGAGCTTCTCCTTCAGGCGGTCGGCGAGCTCACGGAGCGCCTTGTCGTCGAGGCCGTCGACGCGGGCGGCGAGCACCCTCACCCCGTTCCGCTCGACCGCGTGCGAGAGCAGGTCCCCGCTCTGCACCTTCGCCTGCTCGCGCTGCATCGTCTCGATGCGCCGCTCGAGCTCGCGGCCCTGCGCGACGAGACGCTCGAGACGCTCGACCGCCTCCTCCTCCGACGCCTTCAACGCCGCGCCGATCTGCCGCAAGCGCTGCTCGCGCTCCTGCACCCAGTCGAGCGCGCCGCCGCCGGTCATGGCCTCGAGGCGCCGCACCCCGGCGGCCACGCCGCCCTCGGTGCGGAACTTGAAGAGCCCGATGTCGCCGGTGCGCTGCACGTGGGTGCCGCCGCAGAGCTCCGTCGAGAAGGCCCCCATCTGCAGCACCCGGACGCGATCGCCGTACTTGTCGCCGAAGAAAGCGAGCGCGCCGCGCTTCATCGCATCGTCGTAGGACATCTCCGCGCTCAGGCATTCGACGTTGGCGCGAATGCGGGCGTTGATCTCGTCCTCCATCGCGCCGAGCTCCTCGCCCGAGATGGGGCCGGTGTGGCTGAAGTCGAACCGCAGCCGCTCGGGCGCGACGAGCGAGCCCGCCTGGCGGACGTGCGTTCCGAGACGCTCCCGCAGGACGCCGTGCATGAGGTGGGTCGCCGAGTGGTTCAAGCGGATCCGCTCGCGGCGCGCAGCATCGACCTCGAGCCGCACGTGATCGCCGGGCGCGATGCTGCCCTCGAGCACGCGGACGCGGTGGACGACGAGATCGGGCCCCGGACGGAGCGCGTCGAGCACCTCGAGCCTGTCGCCGCGCGCGGTCACGATCCGGCCGACGTCTCCGACCTGACCGCCGGACTCGCCGTAAAACGGGGTCTCCTCGGTGACGAGCTCGCCCGTCTCGCCCGCGCGCAGGCCGCCCGGACGTTCGCCCTCGGCGGTCGCGACCGCGGTCACCGTCGACTCCCACTCGTAGATCCGGTCGCCGACGAAGCGGGAGCGACGGTCGCCGCTCGCCGCGCTCTGCGCCACGAATTTCTTGTGCTCGCGGCCGCGGGCACGCTGCTCCTCCATCGCGCGCCGGAATCCGGCGCCGTCCACGGTGTGGCCGCGACCGCGTACGATGTCCTCGGTCAGATCGAGCGGAAACCCGTAGGTGTCGTAGAGCTTGAAGGCCACGCCGCCGGACAGCACCCCGTCTTTCGCCGGCAGATGCGCGATCTCGCTCTCGAGGAGCCCGAGCCCCTTGTCGAGCGTCTCGGCGAAGCGGCTTTCCTCGGTCTTGACGACCTCCGCGATGAAGGCCTGCCGCTCGCGGAGCTCCGGATACGCGTCGCCGAGGATGCCGGCCACGGCGTCGACCAGGCGGGTCAGGAACGGGTCGTCGAGGCCGAGCATCTTGCCGTGGCGGGCCGCGCGGCGGAGCACGCGGCGGAGCACGTAGCCCCGGCCCTCGTTCGACGGCAGCACGTGGTCGGCGACCATGATGCTGACGGCGCGGGCATGGTCGGCGATGACCCGGAACGAGACGTCGGCCTCGGGGTCGGCGCCGTAGCGACGGTGCGCCAGGGTCTCGGTGGCGTCGATAATGCCGCGGAAGAGATCGGTGTCGTAGTTGCTGAAGACGTTCTGCAGGACCGCGGTGACGCGCTCGAGGCCCATGCCGGTGTCGACGTGCTTCGACGGCAGCTCGCGCAGGCTCTGGTCGGCCTCGCGGTTGTACTGGATGAAGACCAGGTTCCAGAGCTCGATGTAGCGCGCGCAATCGCCGTTCACGCGGCAGGCGTGCGGCACGCCCTGATGGTCACAGGCCGCGGGACCACGATCCAGATGGATCTCCGAGCACGGACCGCACGGGCCGGTCTCGCCCATCTCCCAGAAGTTCTCGCGCTCGAAGCGGAGCACGCGATCAGCCGGCAGCGGAGTGATCTTCCTCCAGAGCTTCTCGGCTTCGTCGTCGGTCGTGTAGACCGTCGCCCAGATCTTGTCCTGGGGAAGCTTCCACTCCTTCACCAGGAGATCCCAGGCCCACGCGATCGACTCGGCCTTGTAGTAGTCGCCGAACGACCAGTTCCCGAGCATCTCGAAGAGCGTGTGGTGGTAGGTGTCGCGACCGACCTGCTCGAGGTCGTTGTGCTTGCCCGAGAGCCGCAGGCACTTCTGCGCGTCGGCGACCCGTGGATGCGTGGGAGCCGCCTGTCCGAGGAAGATCTGCTTGAACTGGACCATCCCGGCGTTGGTGAACAGCAGGGACGGATCCCCCTCGGGAACGATCGGAGCGCTTCGTACCACCCGGTGATCACGGGCCGCGAAGAAGTCCAGGAAGCCCGCTCGAATCTCTCTACCAGTCGGCACTTGGCGCTAGTCGTCCTCTCCGAGAATCTCGCTCACGATGTCCGGTGGATGTCCGCGACCGAGGAGGAAGCGAAACGCCTTGGATCGCTCGGCCCGCGATGCCGGCGCCGCGGTCCCGAACCGCCGTCCGAGCGCCGCGCGCCCGAGCGCGACCTCGCTGCGGCCTTCGAGGACCCCGGCAATCGCACGATCGACGACGCTATCGGTGAGCCCCCTGCGAGTCAATTCGTGGGCGACTTTCAAGCGCCCGGCGCCCCGTCGGAGCAGAAGCTCCTCGGCTCGGCGCTCGGCGAGGGCATCGTCGTCGACGTAGCCGAGCTCGACGAGCCGTTCCAGGGTCGCCGCGACGAGATCAGGAGCGATCCGTCGCGCCGCCAGGTGCTTTGCGACCTCGGCCTCCGAATGCGCCGCCCGCGCCAGGAACGCCACCGCGGCCGCGAACGCGGCTGCGTGGGAGTCGGCCGGCGCCTCGGGCAACCCGGACTCAGAAGCGGTCGATCTTGAACGCCGCGCCCTGGCCGGCGTCGGCGCGCTCGCCCTTGTCGAACTGATCCCAGCGGGCGTCGCTCGTGGAGGCGATGCCGCGGACCTTGAGGGCGAAGTCGTCGGGGTTCGTCGCTTGCGCAAGCGCCTCTTCGTACGTGATCAGGTCTTCGCGGAAAAGCGCCATCAACGATTGGTCGAACGTCTGCATGCCGTAGGTGGCGTGACCGCGCGCGATCGCGTCGGTGAGCTCGTGCGTCCGCTCCTTCTGCGCGATGCATTCGCGCACGAGGGCCGTCGACAAGAGCACCTCGACCGCCGGCACCATGCCCTTCCCGTCGGCGCGCTTCACGAGGCGCTGGCTGATGATGCCCTTGACGACCGACGAGAGGATCAGCCGGATCTGGTCGCGCTGGTGCTCGGGGAACGCCGAGATCGCGCGCGTCACGGTTTCGCGCGCGTCGAGCGTGTGCAGCGTGCTCATGACCAGGTGCCCCGTCTCGGCGGCGAGGATCGCGGTCTCGATCGTCTCGAGATCGCGCATTTCGCCGACCAGGATCACGTCCGGGTCCTGACGGAGCGCGCCACGCAGCCCGTCGGCGAACGTCCGGCAGTCGTAGCCGATCTCGCGCTGGTTGATGATGCAGAGCTCGTCGGTGTGGGTGTACTCGATCGGATCCTCGATGGTGATGATGTGACGATCGCGGGTGATGTTGACGTGATGGATCATCGAGGCGAGCGTCGTGCTCTTGCCACTGCCCGTGGTCCCGGTGACGAGGATGAGGCCGCGATGCTCGAGCGCGATCTGCTCGACCACCGGCGGCAGCTTGAGGTCGCGGATCGTACGGACCTGCGGCGGGATCACGCGGAGCGCGATCGAGATCTCGCCCCGCTGGTGGAAGATGTTGACGCGGAACCGGCCGTTCCCGGGGCTGGCGTACGCCAGATCGGCCTGCAAACGCTCCCGAAGCTGGACCTCGTGATGCTCGTCGAGCAAGCGAGCGAGGAAGCCCCCCATGTCTTCGCGACTGAGAGCACCGACCCCCTCCATCGGAGCGAGCCGCCCATGAGCCCGGAACATGGGCGGCCGTTCGACTTTCAGATGGACGTCGGAAGCCTCGATCGCGATGCCGTGCCCGAGAATCGTGTCAAGTTCCATGCGGTCTGTCCGGTCAGTCCGCGGCCCCTCCATTTCCGGCGCTGGCCGGAGCTGCGAGGCCGCACTTCTCCCGGATCCTCCGCTCGATGACATCGGCCGTTTCGCGGTTCTCCTTGAGGAACTCCTTCGTGTTCTCGCGGCCCTGACCGATCCGCTCGCCTTCGAAGGAGTACCAAGCCCCGCTTTTCTCGACGATTCCGAGTTCGGAGCCGATGTCGACGAGTTCCCCCTCCTTGGAGATGCCGGTGCCGTAGAGGATGTCGAACTCGGCCTCGCGAAAGGGCGGCGCCACCTTGTTCTTGACGACCTTCACCTTGGTGCGGCTGCCGACGATCTGGTCGGCCTGCTTGATGGCGGCGATGCGGCGGATGTCGAGCCGGACCGACGAGTAGAACTTGAGCGCGTTGCCGCCCGTCGTGGTCTCCGGGTTGCCGAACATCACGCCAATCTTCATGCGAATCTGGTTGATGAAGACGACGATGGTGTTGGACTTGGCGATGGTGCCGGTGAGCTTGCGGAGCGCCTGCGACATGAGCCGCGCCTGGAGACCCATCTGCGGATCGCCCATGTCGCCCTCGATCTCGGCGCGCGGCACGAGCGCGGCGACGGAGTCGACGACGAGGACGTCGATGGCGCCGCTCCGTACGAGCGTCTCGGCGATCTCGAGCGCCTGCTCGCCGTGATCGGGCTGCGAGATGAGGAGGTCTTCGGTCTTCACGCCGAGCTTGCGCCCGTAGACGACGTCGAGCGCGTGCTCGGCGTCGATGAAGGCGCAGATGCCGCCCTTCTTCTGCGCCTGCGCGATCACCTGGAGGGCGAGCGTCGTCTTGCCGGAGGACTCGGGTCCGTAGATCTCGATGACGCGGCCGCGCGGCAGTCCGCCGACCCCGAGCGCCAGATCGAGCCCGAGCGAGCCCGTGGAGATGGTCTCGACGTCGCGGATGAGCGCGTCCTCGCCGAGCTTCATGATGGCGCCCTTGCCGAACTGCTTCTCGATCTGGCTGACCGCGAGATCGATGGCGCGATCGCGATTCACTTCTGCTGCCATGGTTGCCATACCCCCTCCCTTTCACCTCGAGTTGCGGTCGAACGCGGGTGTCGTCCTCCCGATGTGTGCGTGCTCTTAGTCGCTGGTGAGTGCGTCGTACACCGAGAGGCACGGTGACGAGTATCCGTCCGGCAACCGCTGTCGGCGGCGCGCGCTGCGCCTCGTGCGCGACCCGTTCGCACCGGGCGAAGATTAGGCGAATCGGGGGGAATCGTCAAGGAAGTCCGCCTCCGCCGGCGAGCGCGAACGTCGCGAGCGGCGCGTGGCGCGCCCCACCCTTGGCGAGCTCGCTCCGGTAGAGGGTCACGCGGCCGACGGGGGCCGCGCCGAAATCGCGATCGCCGTCGCGCCCGAGCAGTCCGAGATCCGACCCGGCGCCGCGTGTCCGGGTCCGCACCCGCCCGAGGGTCACGTGCGGCCGGAACGGCCGACGCTCGCGCGGGAAGCCCGCCGCCTCGCACGTCCGCTGGACCGCGTCCGCGAGCCCGCGGAGCGGCGGAGCGGCGACCCCGACCCAGAGCACCTGCGGTCGGGCGAGGCTCGGAAACGCCCCGACCCCGACCACCCGTGCCGTGAAGCACGCCGTGCCCGCGAGCGCACGCGCGAGCCGCGCCGCCAGGTCCGGGACCGACGTCGCCGGCACGTCGCCGAGGACCGCGAGGGTGAGGTGCAGATTCCCCGGCCGCGTCCAGGCGACGCCGGGGATCGTCGCGCGCAGGTCGCCGAGATACGCGCCGACCGCCCTCCGCGCGGGGTCCTCGAGGTCGATCGCGACGAAACAGCGCCAGCGCTCGTCCGCTCCGGCGGGCACCGGATCACCCCGGAGCGACGCTCTCGGCCTTGGCGCTCGCCGGCGCGGCCCCGCGCCGCCCGACCTCGAGGAGCGGCGCGCCGAGCAGGTGCCGGCGCACCCAGTCGAGCGCGATCTGCGACGACAGGAGCTTCACCCACTCGCGGTTGCCCCAGAGCTGATAGCGGCGGGTGACCGTCGGCGCGCCCGCCGCCGCGAGCCCGAAGCACACGGTCCCGACCGGCTTCTCGGCCGTGCCGCCGTCCGGGCCCGCAACGCCCGTGACGCCGACGGCGATGTCCGCGCCGAGCACGCGCCTGGCCCCCTCGGCCATCGCGCCCGCGACCTCCTCGCTCACCGCGCCGCGGGCCGCGAGGACGTTCGCCGGCACCCCGAGCACCCGCTCCTTCACGTCGTTGGCGTAGGCATTGACGGCCCCCCGGTAGTACGTGGAGCAGCCGGGTACGTTGGTGAGGCGGTGCGCGACGAGGCCGCCGGTGCAGGACTCACCGAAGCCGACGGTGACCTTGCGCGCGGCCAGCAGCTCGCCGACGACGCGCTCCATGCTCGTGTCGCCCTCCCCGTAGACGTACTGGCCGAGCCGCGCGTAGACCTCGCGCCCGAACGCGTCGAGCCGCCGATCGACGTCGTCGCCGCGCACCACCACCCGGACGGAGACCTCGGGGAAGTTCGCCCGGAACGACCACCGCCCTTCACCCGGAACCCCGGCGATGATCTCGTCGAGCCCGGACTCGCTGATGCCGAAGGTCTGGAACGTCCGGTGTCCGACCCGCGCCGCACCCGTGAGCGTGGCGAGCCACGGCAGCACGGTGTCGGTGAGCATCGGCTTCATCTCGCGCGGCACGCCCGGCAGCACGACGAGGTGCCGGCGGGCGTCGGGCGGTCCGAGCTCGACGCGGTACCCGGGCGCCGTGCCGAGCCCGTTCGGTACGATCACGGCGCCCTCCGGAAAAGCCGCCTGCTTCAGGTTGTTCTCGGGCATCGGCCGGTTGAAGAGGCGGAAGAGCTCGCGGATGCGCTCGGCGACCGGCTCGTCGTGGACGAGCTTTCGGCCGATCAGCGCCGCGACGGTCTCGGTCGTGAGGTCGTCGGCCGTCGGACCGAGGCCGCCCGTCGCGATCACGACGGGCGCGAGCCGAAGCGCCTCGCTCCACGCCCACCGCAGACGCTCGGGATGGTCGCCCACGGTGAGCACCGCGACGACGTCGATGCCGAGCTCGAGCAGGCGATCGGCGATGAAGCCGGCGTTGGTGTCGGTCGTGCGGCCGGTGGTGAGCTCGTCTCCGGTGCTGATGATGGCGGCCTGGATCATGCGAGGACCCGTACCACGAGCTGCGCGTAGATGCCCGCGACGAGGTCGTCCGCGACGACGCCGACGCCGTTCTTGACGTGGCGGTCGAAGTGCCCGGCCGGAAACGGCTTGACCACGTCGAACAGCCGGAAGGCGGCGAAGGCGATCGCGAGCGCGCGCGCCGTCGGCGGCACCAGGGCGCCGGCGATCAGCATGCCGCACACCTCGTCGAGCACGATCCGCGAGCTGTCGGCCTGACCGTAGATCCGCCCCGCCCGCCCGCAGATCGGCATCGCGGCGAGGCTCGCGGCAGCGACCAGCGCCACCACCACCCACGCCGGCAGGCCCGCGTGGCCGAGTCCCACGAGCAGCGGGAGCGCGAGCAGCGATCCGAAGGTCCCGGGAGCGACCGGTACGTAGCCGACGTACGACCCGCTGGCGAGGAAGAGCACGACGCGATCCACGAGGGACCCGGTCGTGTCACGCAATCAGGGCGCCGTGCAACCCGCGGTGGTGATCGGCAACGAGGGCGCGAGCGCCGGCAACAAACCGGCCGCGCGCGGCGCGATCACCCGCAGGAGATCGTCGGCGGCGCAATCGTGGTCCAGCCGCAACGCCGCCTCGTAGCTGGTGAGGGTCGCGAGCGTACCGGCACCCCGCAGCGTCGCGGCGAGCGCGTCGAGGTTCGCGGCGCGCTGCGGGCGCAGATGCTGGTCGAAGTCGATGCCGGCGCACTTCTTCTCGATCGCCGGACCGACCTTGGCCCGCGCCGCCGCGATCTTCGCGCCTTCCTTCGCGCAGCCGGCGTCGGCCTTCGCGAGGCACGCCGCGTCGCCGGGCTTCGTCTGGATGCACGCGAAGACCTTGTCGACGCACTTGGTGAAACTCGCGAGCTTCTTGGTGAGGAACCCGCGCGCCGTCTTGGTGATCGCCGAGGCGCAGGCATGGAGCGCCTTGCCCTGCACGGCATCGCCGATGCCCTCGCCGTCGCCGTCGTAATCAGGAAGGCACGCGGCGCCCGCGACGCCGGCGATCCGGTGGAGCTCGCCCGCACGCGGCGCCTCGGTGCCGTACACGACGCCCGCTCCGCAGGCATACCGCCGCGCGATGCACTCCGCGACGTCGGCGGCGCTCGCCGCCGGATGCCCGAGCTCGTCCTCACAGTCGTCGTCGACGTTGAGATAGCCGAGACCGCTCGCGCCGCGCAGATCGTTCGCGTCGACGAGCGCGCCGCCGCACTTGCCGCCGACGGTCGCGAGGAGCTTGGCGCGCGCCGCGGACGCCGCGCCGCCGAGGCTCACGCACTTGGCGCTCGCCTTCCCGACGCAGGCGGCGTCGTCCGGCTTCGTCTGGATGCACTTGAGGAGGCCGTTCGTACAGGCATCGAGCTGCTTCAGGCGGGCGGAGAGGAAGCCGACGCCCGCCTTGCCGATCGCCTGCTGGCACTTGGTCGCGTTCTTGGCGGCGGTCGCGTCCGCGAGCCCCCCGAGCTCGACGACGATCGAGGTGGGCAGCGGCGTCGGGACGAGCGTGCCGGTCGGACCGACGAAGGGCGTGCCGGTGGCCGTTGCGGAGGGCGGATTACCGGGTGTGGCGGACGGTGTCGCGCTCGCCGTGACGACGCCCGTCGGCGTCACGCTCGGCGTGGACGTCCCGCCCGAGGTGCCCGAGGGCGTCGGCGTCGCGCTCGAGGTTGCCGTCGCAGTGCGGGTCGCGGTCGGCGTGACGGTCACGACCGGCGTCGCGGTCCTGGTGGCGGTCGGCGTGACGGTCACGACCGGCGTCGCGGTCCTGGTGGCGGTCGGCGTGACGGTCACGACCGGCGTCGCGGTCCTGGTGGCGGTCGGCGTCGCGGCGACCGGGGTCGTGGTCCGCGTGGGGGTCACCGTCCGGGTCGGCGTCACCGTCGAGGTCGGCGTCGCCGTCCGGGTAGGGGTCGGCGTCGCCGTCCGGGTCGGCGTCGGCGTGCGGGTCGGCGTCGGCGTCGGGGTCGCCGTGACGGTGGGACACGTGAAGGCCGCGCAGGTCTCGTTGCAGCACGCGCCATCCGCGGCGGCGCCTTTGTCGCAGATCTCGCCGGCCTGCCGCTTGCCGTCGCCGCACACGGGACAGTTGGGTCCACCCTCGGTGAGGGCGCGCGTCCCCTTCGCAGGATTGAAGACGACGTTGCCGGGAATGACCGGCGTCACGCCCGGCGGCTGGGTCAGGGTGACGGAACCACCCGGATTCGCCAGATACTGAGAAGAGCTCCCGAGCGACATCGCGCGGCGCGAGATGAGCTCGATGTCCGAGCCGCCGGCGACGCTCTGCGCGTTCACCCCGGCGTGCCCGTCGATCTTGACCGAGCTGCCGATCGTGAGCCCGCAGCCCGCGAAGGTGATGGTCTGGCCGGTACCGCTCAGCGCGCCACCGAACGCCAGGACGTTCTTCGTGACGCTGATGTTCCCCGAGGCGCCCTCGTCGGTCGCGAGCCCTGACTCGAAGTCGACGTAGCCGCCGTCGCCTTCGCCGCTCGCACTGCCGCCCGTCGAGTCGATGATGCCGCTGATCGCGACCGCGCGTCCCGCGGTGCCGGCGACGTCGCCGCCGGCGCCGAAGCCGTGCGAGTTGATGTCGGCGCCGAGGAGGAGATCGTGGCCGGCGGTGAGGTCGATCGAGCCACCGTCGCCTCCGGCGTTGCCGCTCGTCATCGAGATCAGTCCGCCGACGAACTGCATGTCGCCATCGAGCGGGTTCACACGGTAGAAGTCGACGTCGCTCGAATCGAGCGTGAGGAAGCCGCCGTCGCCGTCGAAGTTGGTGGCGGCGTCGAGGCGCATGGTCACGTTGTCGAACAGCATCAGGCCGAACGACGTGGCGTCGATACTGCCGCCGTAGCCGCCGAAGGTGTCGGTCGCGCTGCCGCGCACCAGGAGGCTGATCGTGCTGTCGCCGTCGAACAACAGCTGGCCGCCGGCCTTGACGCCGCCGATGCCGTCCTCGCCGGCCGCAAAGGACATCGCGCCGCCGTCGCCGCCGCCGGCGGTGCTGTCCGCCGTGACCGAGCGCCGTACGAAGACGTCGTCGCCGGCCGTGAGCACGAACTCGCCGCCGCCGCCGCCGCCGCCGCTCACATCGACGGCTTTCTTGACGTCGACGTTCACCGCGCCCTGCAGGTCGACGATGCCGCCCGTGCCGCCGTTCTGGCCCGTGAGGGACAACGGACCGTCGACGATCACGCTGCCGTTCTGGGCGATGGCGGAAAGCTCGCCGCCGTCGGTGTAGCGATCGCCGAGGTCGGCGAAGGAGCTGATGCCGTTGGCGCGCACGACCGGATCACCGCCGAGGAAGTGAATGGCGGCGCGCGGCTGGCCCGCGACCGTGGTGTCGGTGCCGCCCGCCGTGAGGAAGATCGTGCCCCCGCCGTCGCCGCTGACGTCGAGGGAGCCGGTGCCGTCGATCACGATGCGGCGCGAGGCGGTCAGCGAGATGAGCCCGCCCTGGATGATGAAACCGTCCGGCTTGTAGAAGTCTCCCCGCGCCTGCAGGCGCCCGGCGCCCGTGACCGAAACGTCGCGGGCGTTCACGACCTTGATGAAGCCGCTGCCGACCATCTGGAAGAGCTTCTCGACGAAGAGATCGCGGCCGTTCAGATCGAACGTGCAGCCGCCCGCCGTGACGTCGACCGGGCCGGTCAGGTGTACTTCGCTGGCGGAGCACGTACCGTTGGCGCAGAGCACGTTCTGCGTGTTGACCAACGCGTCGGGGCCGCAGGTCGCCGTGACGGCTTCCGCGCGGGTCGCGCCGAGCGAGCAGACGAGCGCGGCGACCAGAACGCCAAGGCGGAAGAGACGATCGTGCATGCGTCTAGGGGGAGAGCGATTCGAGAGGTTCGAGCGAAGCCTCTGGAGTCGCGTCGACCTTATCGGGGCGTCCAGAATCATGTCAACGTACTTTCGACATCGCATGACGGATCCATGCCGGCCCCCACCCTCTTGGTCTCGGTCCGGCAAAGATGCTAACAAAGCGCGGTCGTTACGCGCCGACGCTGCGGAAGCCCCGCAAACCCTATGGCGCGGAGCGCGGCGCGATCACCCTGTGGCGCGGAGAGAATGACGTCATGCAGATGGAACGGGAGCTCGAGGTCGCCCGCAGCGCCGCCAAGGCCGCTGGGCAGGTCCTGTTGCGCTACTACGGCAGCGCGTATCGCGTCTCCGAGAAGAGCGCCGACAACCCGGTCACCATCGCCGACCTGGAATCGAACGAGCTCCTGAAATCGACCATCCTCGCCGCGTTCCCGGGCGACGGCTGGCTCTCGGAAGAGACCGCCGACTCGGACGAGCGCCTGAAGCAGAAGCGCGTGTGGATCGTCGACCCGCTCGACGGCACCAAGGAGTTCATCGGCGAGATCCCCGAGTTCTGCGTCTGCATCGCGCTCGTCGAGGACGGCACGCCCCGCGTCGCCGTCGAGTACAATCCCGTCCGCGACGAGCTCTTCGCCGCCTGCAAGGGCGGCGGCACCACGCTCAACGGGGCGGCGGTCCACGTGAGCAAGTCGAGCGACCTCCGCCACGCGAGCGTGCTCGCGAGCCGCAGCGAGGAAGCGCGCGGCGAGTGGGAGCCCTATCAGTCGCGCATGCGGGTCGAGCTCACGGGCAGCGTCGCCTACAAGTTCGCCCTGGTCGCGGCGGGGCGCCACGACGCAACCTTCACGCTCACGCCCAAGAACGAGTGGGACGTGTGCGCCGGCGCGCTGCTGGTCGCCGAGGCGGGCGGCATGGTGACGGACCCCGACGGTCGGGCGATCCGCTTCAACAACGCCGACACGCTGCTGCCGGGCCTGATCGCGTCGAACGGGCTCCTGCACCGCCCGATCCTGAACACCATCCGCGCCGTTCGCGCTTCGATGGAATAGACGAGACGGCGTCGGCGCCGTCCGCGCCTCACTCCGGCGCCGCGAGCCAGCTCGTGAGGCGCGCGAGCGCCTCCGGGTCGGACACCGTCGCGAGACGCAGGACCGGCATCGCGAGCTTCGTCGCGTCGGTGCCGGGCGCGCCGACGAGCACGACGCCCGCGGTCGGGACCCGCCCCGCGACGGCCACGACGGCCGACGCGCCCGCCCCCTTCCCCATCAGGAAGATCGGGCGGATCTTGCGACCGAGCAGGTAGCGGCAGGCCCCCTCGACGTCGCGGTCGGCGGCCGCGAGATCGACCGCCCCGCCGGAGGCGCCGTGGCCGCGCAGATCGAGCCGCAGGACCCGGAAGCCGCGGCCGACGAGCGCCTCGCTCGCCGCCCGCCAGACCCGTCCGTCCTCGCGCGCGTCGTGGACCACCACGATGCCGGGCCCGCTCGTACCGTCGAGCTCCGCGAGCAGCTGCACCCCGTCCATCGCCGTCACGTCGACGCGCTCGCCCGCCCGGGCGACGTGCGCCGCCGCGATCAACGCGAGCGTGAGGAAGACCGGGGCGGCGCGCCGCACTCAGGCGGACCCCGCGCGGCGCGCGGCGACGGCGGGCGCGATCACATGGGGCACGTCGGTCATGATGCCGTCGCACCCGAGATCGAGCAGACGTCGCGCCTCGTCGGCGTCGTTGATCGTCCAGACGTGGATCTCTGCCCCGAGCGCATGGGCGGCCGCGACGCTCTCCCGACTCACCAGCGTCACGTCACCGTACGTCGGCGGAATCTGCAACGCGACGGCGCCGGCGGGCAACGACGGCCGCTCGCCGCCCTGCACCGCCCCGAGGAACGCGGCGACCTCGCCCGTCGCGAGGCTCGTCGGTAGATCGGGCGCCGCCGCGCGGATCGCCCGCATGATCGTGTCGTGCTCGGCGGCGAGCACGATGCGGCTCGGCGCGGCGCGCACCATCGCGACGACCGCCGCGATGGTTTCGGCTCCTTCGGGCTTGATCTCGATGTTGAGGGGCACGTCGGGAAAGGCGCGCAGGAGCTCGGCGAGCCGGGGAACCCGGATGCCTTGCCCGCGGAACGGATGGGTCCGTCCGCCGTCCGGAGAAAAACGGTGTCCGGCGTCCAGGCGCGCGAGCTCCGCGAACGTCAATGCCGCGACCGGCCCCGCGCCGTCGGTCGTGCGCTCCAGGGTGGGATCGTGCAGCACGACGATCTCGCCGTCGCGCGTCGCGTGCACGTCGAGCTCGAACACGTCGACCCCTTCCGCCCGCGCCCGCGCGAACGACGCCAGGGTGTTTTCCGGTGCGACGCCCGCCGCGCCGCGATGCCCGAACAGCCGCGGTGTCCCCCCGGCGAAACCGAATCGCACCACCGCCTCGATCAGCGGAGCGAGGAGCTCGCGTGCGGCCGCAGGATGTCGAGCAGCGACACCGGCGAGAACGAGAGCGACTGGAGCGGCATCGCGGCGCTCCCGAGGCTCGCGAGGCGCGCGACGAGGTCGCTCCGGAGCGCCGCGAAGCGCTTCCAGCGGGCGCCGGAGATCTGCGCGTCGGCCGGGAGCTTCACGGTGAGCGGATCGACGTAGACGCCGTTCTCGAAGAGCATGAAATGCAGGTGCGGTCCGGTCGCCATGCCGCTCGCGCCGACGTAGCCGATCACCTGTCCCTTGCGCACGCTCGTTCCGACGCGGAGCCCCTTCGCGAACTTCTGCAGGTGCGAATACGAGGTCGAGTACGGCTGCTGGTGCTCGATCTCGATGTGGTTGCCGTACCGCCCGCTGCGGCCGGCGAACGTCACGATGCCGCTCGCCACGGCGCGGATCGGCGTGCCCGCCGGCGCGGAGAAGTCCACGCCGCGATGGGGGCGGATGCGACGCAGCACGGGATGGAAGCGCGCGCCCGTATAGTTGGAGGTGATCTTGCGATACTCGACCGGGTACTTGAGAAAGCGCCGGCCGAGCGCGCGGCCGTCGAGGTCGTAGTACTCGGCCTCGCCGCGCTCGTTCTCGAAGCGGATCGCGGTGAGCGTCCGGCCGCCGCTCGTGATCTCGGCCGCGAGGATGTCGCCGGGGCGGGAGGCATTGCTGTCGTCGTCGGTCAGCTCGGCGTACAGGAGCCGGAACTCGTCGCCCGGCTGCACGTCCTGCTGCAGATCGATCTGCCAGCCGAAGAGATCGGCGAGCTCGGAGATCATGCGCACCGGGACGCCGGCCGCCGACGCCGACGTCGCGAGGCTGGCGTCGACGCGCCCGGAGACCCCGCGGACCGCCGCCAGCTGCGGCATCGCCTTGAGGCGGGCCTGAATCTGTCCGTGGACGAGCCGCATGCTCAGCACCGAGTGCGGGTCGATCTCGTACTCGAGGCCGAGCAGCCGCCCCTGGTCCTTCACGAACGTGAGCTCGATCGCGTGCGCCGGCCGCATCGCGCCGAGCTCGAACGCCGCCGCCGCCGCTTGCTCCCACGCCTTCACCTCGGCGGCGGGAAGCCCGTGCCCGCCGAGGATGCTCGCGAACGTCTCGCCCTCGGCGACGAGATGCCGCACCTTCGCGCCGTCCTCGCCCGGAACGGTCGCGGCGGCGGTCCCGACACCCCGCGCCTTCCCCTGGGCCTCGGCGCGCAGCTCACCGGAGGCCAGCGTCTCGGGCGCGCCGTACAGCAACCCGATCGCCAACAACGCTGCCAGCAACCATGAACGTCGGTGTGGCGATGTCGAGGTTCGTTGCTCGTCCATCCGCTTCGACCCGGAACGCTCCCTGGGGGAACGCGACGCGCGGGCGACCCTGCCAACCGGGGTGCGGGTTGTCAAGTCGCCTGCGTTGCGGTGATCGCTGGTGTACGCCCGAAGCGTTGCGACCCGTCCCGCGCGCTGTTAGGGTCGCGCTCGCTCGTGAGCGTCCGAGGCCGTGCGACCGTCGCGCTCGTCGCCGCAGGCGTGCTCGGCGCGCTGCTCCTGGCGGCGCGCGTGCTCACGACCGCCCCGCGCCTACCCGCGGCAGGCGCCGTCGTGATGATCCGCGAAGGGGACGGCGTCGGCGAGATCGCCCGCCGCCTCGCGACGGCGGGCATCGTGCGCAGCGCCCTCCTCTTTCGCGTGTGGGCCCGCTGGTCCGGTCGGGACCGCGCCCTCCGACCCGGGACCTATCGTTTCGCGGCGCCGACGGAGATCCCCGAGGTGCTGACGCGGCTCGCCGCCGGCGTCGAGCCGATCGAGATCACGGTGCCCGAGGGGCTGACGGTGCGCGAGGTGACCGCACTCGTCGCGGCGCGCGGGCTCGCGAGCCGCGCGGACGTCGGCTGCCTCGCCGCCGACCCCGAGTTCCTCCTCGCCGCGGGCGTTCCGGGGCCGCAGCTCGAGGGCTATCTCTTCCCTGACACCTATCGCTTCGCGCCGACGGCGGCCCCAGGGGAGATCCTGGAGACGATGGTCCGCCGCTTCCACGAACGCTTCGACGCCGATCGCCATCGTCGAGCCGCGGAGCTCGGCTGGACGGTGAACCAGGTGATCACGCTCGCCTCGATCGTCGAGAAGGAAACCGGCAAGCCCGACGAGCGGCCGCTGGTCGCGGCCGTACTCGCGAACCGCCTCCGCCTCGGCATGCCGCTGCAGAGCGACCCGACGGTGATCTACGGGCTCCCGGACTTCGGCGGCGACCTGACACGCGCCGACCTCGCCCGCGCCACGCCCTACAACACGTACGTGGTGCGCGGGCTCCCGCCCGGGCCGATCGCCAATCCCGGCGTCGCGGCCATCGACGCCGTCCTCGCCCCCGCGCGTTCCGACGCGCTCTACTTCGTGTCGAGGAACGACGGCTCCCACGAGTTCTCCGAGACCCTCCCCAAGCACAACCGGGCCGTCGATCGGTACCAGCGCCGCTCCCGATAGATCGGGAGTCTGCACGGGTGGTCCCCGGGGCCGCAGGTGCGCCGAGCATGTCGGTTGTCGGCTCCCCTTGTTTCGGTTGACTTCGCCTTCCTTTCGCTTACAATCCGCGACCGCGATGGGAGGCGCACGCACATGACGGGGCCGATGTTGACCAAGCGGCAGAAGGAGCTGGTGGACTATCTCGACGCGTACATCGTGCGTTCCGGCTACGCGCCGACGCTCGAAGAGATCGGACAGCATTTCGGGCTGAGTTCGCTCGCGACCATCCACAAACACCTCACCAACCTCGAGCGGAAGGGCATGATCCGCCGCAAGTGGAACCGCAGCCGGGCGCTCGAGGTCGTTCCCCAGCAACGCAAGACGGCCGCGGTCGAGCTGCCGCTGGTCGGCCGGGTGGCGGCCGGCGTGCCGATCGAGCCGCTCGAGCAGAACGACGTGATCTCCGTCCCCGAGGAGCTCGTCGGGCGCGGCGAGACCTTCGTGCTCCGCGTGAAAGGCACGTCGATGGTGCTCGAAGGCATCCTCGACGGCGACTTCATCGTCGTCCAGTCGCGCACGACCGCCGACAACGGGGACATGGTGGTGGCGCTGCTCCGCGGCGAGGCCACCGTCAAACGGTTCTATCGGGAGAAGGGCGGGATGGTCCGCCTGCAGCCGGCCAACGAGAGCCTGTCGCCGATCATCGCACGCGCGAGCGACGTCGAGATCCGCGGCGTCGTGACGGCGGTGATGCGCAAGTACCAACCGCAACGGCGGCGCTCGGCGGCCTGAGGGCGGTGCCCTTCACGCAGCTCATCTTCGACCTCGACAACACGCTCTACCCATCGAGCCGCGGCGTCGTGGACCGCGTCGACGTTCGCATCAACCGCTACATGGTGGAGCGGCTCGGCATCGCACCCGGCGTCGCGGGTCCGCTGCGCGCGCGCTATCGCGACGCCTACGGCACCACGCTGAGCGGGCTGATGCGCCACCACGCCATCGATCCCGACGACTATCTGACCACGATCCACGAGATCGCCGTCGAGGAGCTGCTCACCGCCGACGCCGCGCTCGCGGCGATGCTGACGACGCTCGCGCAGCCGAAGGCGGTGTTCACGAACGGCTCCGCGGAACATGCCGAGCGCGTCCTCACGTGTCTCGACGTCCGTGCGCACTTCGCTCAGATCTTCAGTCTCGAAAGCGTCGCCTACGTCCCGAAGCCGGAACGGGTCGCGTTCGAGACCGTGCTCGCGCGCCTCGGAGTCGACGGTCCGGACTGCGTCTTCGTCGACGATCGCCCCGACAACCTCGCCACCGCACGCGCGCTCGGCATGCGCACGGTGCTGGTCGGCGAGCGAACCGCCGCCGCCGATCTTGCCGCCGACGGCGCGATCGCCTCGATCCACGACCTCGCCTCGCTGCTCGCGAGCTTCTGAGGGCGAGTGTCGCGCCCGTCCCGAATCCGGTAGGGACGGCGGCACGATGTCCGGCCGCTTCTCGCTCTACGT
This sequence comes from Deltaproteobacteria bacterium, assembly GCA_020848745.1. Taxonomy (NCBI): domain Bacteria; kingdom Pseudomonadati; phylum Myxococcota; class Myxococcia; species Deltaproteobacteria bacterium. The sequence continues at coordinate 32,305 of JADLHM010000054.1, forward strand.
CCACGTTCCCTACTGCCAGGCGAAGTGTCCGTATTGCGACTTCAACTCGTACGCGGCGACGCGCTGGCCGGAAGACGCGTACGCCGACGCGCTCCTCGCGGAGCTGCGACGCCGCGCCGCCGAGCCCCCCTTCGCCGGCGCCGCCGTCGCGACGATCTTCTTCGGGGGCGGAACGCCGTCGCTCTTCCGGCCCCGCACGATCGAGCGCCTGCTGACCGGCATCGCCACGACGTGCCCGGTCGCCGCCGACGCCGAGATCACGCTCGAAGCCAATCCCGGGACCGTCGAACGCGGACGTCTCGCCGATTTCCGCGGCGCCGGCGTGCGGCGCCTCTCGTTCGGGATCCAGTCGTTCCAACCCGACCTGCTGACCACGCTCGGCCGCATCCACGATCCCGACGAAGCGCGCGCGGCGATCGACGCGGCACGCGCCGCCGGCTTCGACGAGCTGAATCTCGACCTCATCTTCGCGGTTCCCGGCGAGACCCGGGCGCAGTGGGAAGCCGACGTCGCCGAGATCGTCCGTTTCGCGCCCGAGCACGTGTCGGCCTACAACCTCACGTACGAGCCGGGCACGCCCTTCCACACGCTGCGCGCGCGCGGCGCGCTCACCCCGCTCGACGACGAGGACGAGCTCTGGATGTATCAGCACGCGCGCCGCGCCTTCGCGGCGGCCGGCTACGCGCAATACGAGATCTCGAGCTTCGCCCGGCCGGGGCACGAGGCGCGTCACAACCAGAGCTATTGGCGCGGGGTCGACTACCTCGGTCTCGGGGCCGGGGCGCACTCGTACGCGCGCCATCCCGCGTGGGGCCGGCGCTGGTCGAACGAGCGGATCCCGGAGCGTTACATCGCCGCGGTCGACCGCGGTGACCCGACCGCGAGCGCCGAGACCCTGACGTTCGACACCGCCGCCGCGGAGTTCGTGTTCCTCGGGCTGCGCGAGATGCGCGGCATCGAGCCGGCCGCATTCGCGGCGCGGTTCGGGACGCCCCTGGAGGAGATCCACCCGGAGATCGCCGGGCTGCGCGCCGACGGGCTGCTCGTCGACCACGGCGGACGGGTCGTCCTCAGCGAGCGCGGCCTGCTCCTCGCCGACTCGATCTTCGCCCGCCTCATGTGACGCGCCGCTCCCTTCGCGTCATACGCCGAAGAGGCTGAGCGCGAAGCGCGCGGAAGGCTCGATCCACTGGCCGCGACAGACGAGCCCCGCCGCGCGCGCCATCGCGACCAGACCGCCGGGCTCGTACTTGTAGGAGCTCTCGGTCCAGATCGATTCGCCGGCGCGCAGCGCGACGACGAGATCCGCGAGCGCCACTCGCACGATCTGATCGCGACGGCTCACCAGATGCGACTCCATGCGGAAGAGCTCCGCGTTCCACCGCGGCACGTGATCGAACGCGGCGAGATCGAAGTCGCCGCCGAGCTCGCGATTGATGCGGTCGAGCAGGTTCTTGTTGAAGGCGGCGGTCACGCCGATGGGATCGCCGTACGCGAGGAGGAGGTCCTGCTCCGGTTTCACGAGGTCGGCGCCGAGCAGGAAGCCGTCGCCGGGACGCAGACAGTCGCGCACCTCGCGCAAGAACGCGATCGCGCTCGTCGGATGGAAGTTCCCGATGTTGGAGCCGAGGAAGAGCACGAGCATCGAGCCCTGCGCGGGTCGACGCGCCACCGCGTCGCGCAACCCCGGACCGAACGGCGCGCGATGGCCGACGACCGAGACCTCGGAGAGGCGGCCGAGCGTGCGCGCCGAGAGCTCGAGCGCGGTCGCCGAGACGTCGACGAGACGTACGAGCATGGGACGCGCGCGTCGCATGCGCTCGACGAGGAGCGCGAGCTTTGCCCCGCTCCCGCATCCGAGCTCGACGATCGTGGTGAGATCCGGCAGCAGGCCGCCGATGGTCTCGGCGTGGCCCGCGAGCAGGGCGCGCTCGGCGCTCGGGATGCGATACCAGGGCAGCTGGCAGATCGCCTCGAAGAGCTGCGACCCGAGCGCGTCGTAGAAGTACTTCGCCTGCAACTGGCGCGGACGCAGTTGCAGGTCGCGGCGCACGTCGGCGGCGAACTCGCGGCGCGCGTCGTCGGCGGCCGCGCCCCGCGGCGCGAGACTGCGAAGCTCCGCCGGCGCGATCACGAGCGCACGCACCGGAACGTCGCGTAGGGATACGGGTAGCGCGGCCGGAACCAATTGCGCCAGCTGCGCCGGAGGAGCTCGGATGCCGTCGCCGGAGATGCGCCCTTCATGACGTAGTGCCCTCCATCGAAGAAATCGGCCGAGTATCGCGGGTACGACGGCGTCGGCGTGAAGCCGGGAAACGGCGCGAACACGGTCGCGGTCCACTCCCACCCGTTGCCGACGAGATCGTGGACGCCCCATGCGCTCGCGCCCTCCGGGTGCGAGCCGACGGGCAGCGGATCCCAATGACGCAGACCGAAGTTGCCGTGACGCGCGCCCGGCGGCCCGGAGCCCCAGGGAAACGCCCGCTCGCCTCCCGTCGGCGCGCCGAACGCCGCGCGATGGTACTCGGCCTCCGTGCACAGACGCGCGCCGCGCCAGCGCGCGTACGCCTCGGCCTCCGCGTGGCTCACGTAGACCGGCCAGGCCGGCGGCAGCGGCACGTCGGCGAAGAGCCCACGCCAATGCCACCGCCCCTCGCGATGCGACCAGAAGCTCGGGTGCCGGAGGCCCTCGCGCTCCCGCCACGCCCAGTTCTCCGCCGTCCAGAGCGCGGGATCCTCGTAGCCACCGCCCTCCACGAACGCGAGGAACTCGCGGTTGGTGACGTCGTGGACGTCGATCGCGAACGCGGGAACGTCGACGTCGTGCGCGGAGAACTCGTTGTCCCACCCGAAGACGACGTCGTCGGGAGACACGCCGAGCGTCGCCCGGCCCGCGGGGATCTCGACGGTACGCGGCGCCGGTGGCTCGCCGCCGGCGATCGGCCGGTAGCCGCGAGGGGCCACCTTCAGCGACGTCGGGAGACGATGGAACATGTAGAGCAGCGTCTCGTGGTGCATCGCCTCGTGCTCGAGGATCGTGAAGAGCGCGAGGCCGCGATGCAGCATCGGGTCGTCCGCGCGGCAGAGCCCTTCGGCCTCGAAGGCCGCTTCGACCAGCCGATCGCAGGCGGCCGCGAAGGCGCCGACCTCGGAACGCGTCGGCCAGGAGGCCACGTCGGGGCCGGCCTCGCCGTCGCCGGGGTCGATCCCGCGCTCGAAGAGCGTCTCGAGGTCGGGAGCGACTCCCGGGAGCCCGAGCCCGCGCTTCACGAGCGTGTTGACGTTGAACGCCGGGAGATGACCCTCGTAGAAGACCAGGGGGTGCCGGAGGCTGATCGGGCGCGCGAAGTACGCGTCGTCACGCAGGAGACCGAACCACGCCCGCGAGCGTTCGCGATTGCGACGAAACCAGTCGCGACACCAGGCGAGGTCGACCGCGGCCGTCGGCATCCGGGACATGCTGCGCCCCGTGCCGGGCATAGGCAACCACGGCGGATCCGCGCGGCGCGGATCCGCCGGACGTCACGCCATCCCGAGCCGGGCCTTGCCCTCGGGCGAGATCATGTTGGGATTCCACGGCGGATCCCACACGACCTGCACGTGCGCCTCGACGACGCCCGACAGCGCCTCGATTCGCCGCTGCGCGTCCATCGCGATCGACGGCCCCATGCCGCAGCCTTGCGCGGTGAGGGTCATCTGGACGTCGACGGTGCTGCCGCCCGCCGCAGCATCGGCGATCGTGAGGTCGTAGACCAGCCCGAGGTCGACGATGTTCACGGGGATCTCGGGATCGTAGACGTCCTTGAGCGCCTCCCACACGGCCGCCTCGCTGGCCCGGCCGTCGGCGCTCGCCTCGGCGGCGGCCTCCACGCGCCGCGGCTCCTTGCCGAGCGCGTCGGCGTCGCGGTCGTGCACGCGGAAGAGCCCGCCCATCGCCGGCACCTGCAGCGTGTACGTGTCGCCGAGCGCCTGCGTGATGATCGCGAGCGTACCCTCTTCGATGGTGACGGTGTTGCCGTGCGGAATCTGGATGGCCTCGCACGTGCGCCGGATCGTGATCTGTTCGTAGCTCATGCCTCCTACTTACCTTCGCCACCGGAGCGCCACAACGCCGCACCCGCTCTTTTCGGCCCCGATCCTTTCGTGACATAACGCGCCGATACGAAAGGGGGTCGTCATGATCGCATCGCTTCGCAGGAGTGCCGCCGTGTGGACGATCGGGATGGTGATGGGGATGGGGATGGGGATGGCCGCCTGCTCCAAGCCGGCCGAGCCGCTCAAGATCGCGCAAGTCGACCTGACCCACGAGGTCGACGAGCACAACGAGGCGCGCTCCGCCCGCGAGACGTTCGCGCCGACGAGCACGATCTACGCGTCGATCGCGATCGAGGGGACCGGTCAGGGGACGCTCACCGCCAAATGGACCGACCCGAGCGGTCAGGTGCTCGCCGATCAGAAGCAGGACATCAACAACACCAAGCCGACGCGCTACGAGTTCCACATCCCGCCCGCCAAGGGCGAGCACCCGCTCGGTCGCTACCACGTAGTCATCGCGCTGAACGGCGGCAAGGAGGCGGGCGCCACCAAGAATCGCGAGTTCGAGATCCGCGTCACGCAGTAGCCCGGCGATGGAGCCCCGCCCGCAACACGCCGAGCCGTCGGCGGCGCCGGCGCTGCCCGAGCCGCCGTTCGCGGAGCGTGTGCGGACGCTGCTCCACGTCGGCCGCACCGGCGCGCTCGCGACGCATTCCCGCAAGCGCGGCGGGTTCCCCTTCGCCTCGGTCATGCCCTACGGCCTCGACGCGGACGGTCGGCCGACCTTCCTGATCAGCACGATGGCGATGCACACCCAGAATCTCGGCGCCGACCCGCGCGCGAGCCTGCTCGTGACGCAACCCGGCTGGACCGAAGATCCCCTCGCGGGCGCGCGCGCCACGCTCGTCGGCGAGGCGCGCCGCCTCGAGAACGTCGAGGCCGTCCGCGGCGCGTACCTCGCCCGCCATCCGAACGCGGAGCACTGGGTCGATTTCGACGACTTCGCGTTCTTCGCGATGGACGTGGTCGACGTCTACTACGTGGCCGGCTTCGGGACGATGGGATGGGTCGACGCCGCCGAGTACGGGGCGGCCTCCCCCGATCCGCTGGTCGACGTCGAAACCGCGATCGTCGAGCACATGAACACCGACCACACCGACGCGCTCGTCGCCTTGTGCCGGCATTTCGCGGGCGTCGAGGCGGAGTGCGCCACCATGACGAGCGTCGACCGCCTGGGCTTCCGTGTCCGGAGCCGCAGCGGCGACCGCTTGCGGGGTCTGCGCATCAACTTTCCGACCGAAGTGCGGTCGGGCGAGCAGGCCCGCACGGTCCTCGTCGCGATGCTCCGCGAGGCGCGCGCCGCCGGCGCGCGCTGACCCCCCACGACCGTCGCGTCACCCCTTGCTCGTCGGGGAGCGGGCGCGTAGCCCGCGAGAACATCGTGGCTTGACGCCCGGCCGCGCCGAATATATCCATCCATCCGGCTCGACGGATGTTGCCCATGCACGCCAGCGCGACTCCCGCGGTTTTCGCGCACCTGCCGGTGCTCGCCGACCTCACCCGCAGCCGCATCCTGCTCCTGCTCGAAGGCCAGGAGCTGACGGTCGCCGAGCTCTGCGCGGTCATGCAGATTCCCCAGTCGACGGTGAGCCGGCACCTGAAATCACTCGCCGACGGCGGCTGGGTGACGGCGCGCGCGGAGGGCACGAGCCGGATCTACCGGGGCCGCCGCGACGCGATCGACCCCGCCGGGCAGCGCCTCTGGCAGCTCGTGCGCGAGCAGGTCGCCGACACGCCGAGCGCGCTCCAGGACGGCCGCCGGCTCGAACGCGTCCTCCGCCAACGGCGCTCCAAGTCACAGCAGTTCTTCACGACCTCGGCGGGCCAATGGGACAAGCTCCGTGAGGAACTCTTCGGCGGCTCGTTCCATCTGGCGGCGCTGCTGGGCCTGCTCGATCCGAACTGGACGATCGGCGATCTCGGGTGCGGCACCGGCCAGGTCGTCGAAGCGCTCGCTCCGTGGGCGAAGCGGGTCATCGCCGTCGACGAGTCCGCGGCGATGCTCCAGGCCGCCAAGCGACGCGTCCGCGCCCTCGCGAACGTCGAGGTCCGGCGTGGCTCCCTCGAAGCGCTTCCGATCGACGACGCCTCGCTCGACGCCGCCACGTGCGTGCTGGTGCTGCACCACGTTCCGGCGCCCGAGCGCGCGCTCGCCGAGGCGGCGCGCGTGCTGCGCCCGGGAGGCCGGCTGCTCCTCACCGACATGATGCCGCACGATCGCGAGACCTATCGCCACCAGATGGGCCACGTGTGGCTCGGCTTCTCGGACGCCGAGATCCGGCGCTATCTGACCGAGGCCGGGTTCACGGCGCCGCGGATCCACGCGCTGCCACCCGAGCCGAGCGCGCAAGGTCCCACCCTCTTCGCCGTCGCCGCCACGCGGCGTTCCACCCTCACGCGCCCCGGTGAGCGCAGCGCGGCGCGCGTGTCCCCACCAACGACAGCTGACGAAGGAGAATCACGATGAGCATGCCTGCCGCCAAACCCTCGACCGCGTTCGCCGACGCCGTCCGCAACGGTCGGGTACCGTTCAAGATCGCCGATCTCTCCCAGGCGGATTTCGGCCGCCGGGAGATCCGCCTCGCCGAGCAGGAAATGCCCGGCCTGATGACGCTCCGCGCCCGCTACAAAGGCAAGAATCCGCTCGCCGGCGCGAAGATCATGGGCAGCCTCCACATGACGATCCAGACCGCCGTGTTGATCGAGACCCTCGTCGACCTCGGCGCCGACGTGCGCTGGGTGTCGTGCAACATCTTCTCGACCCAGGATCATGCCGCGGCGGCAGTGGTCGTCGGGCGGCCGGAGACCGGCGGCACCGTCGAGGACCCGCGCGGCACGCCGGTCTTCGCCTGGAAGGGCGAGTCGCTCGAGGAGTACTGGTGGTGTACCAACGAGGCGCTCCTCTGGCCGGACGGCAGCGGTCCGAGCCTGATCGTCGACGACGGAGGCGACGCGACGCTCGTCGTCCACAAGGGCCTCGAGTTCGAGAAGGCCGGGGCCATCCCGGCGTTCGACCCCGACAAGGATCCCGAGGAATGGGGCGTCATCCTCGACCTGCTCCGCAAGGTGCAGAAGCAGGACAAGAAGCAGTGGCATCGCATCGCGAGCGGACTCCGCGGCGTCAGCGAAGAGACGACGACGGGCGTCCACCGGCTCTATCAGATGCAGGAGGCCGGGACGCTCCTCTTCCCGGCGATCAACGTCAACGACTCCGTCACCAAGAGCAAGTTCGACAACATCTACGGCTGCCGCCATTCGCTCACCGACGGCATCTGCCGCGCGACCGACGTCATGCTCGGCGGCAAGGTGGCGTTCGTCGCCGGCTACGGCGAGGTCGGCAAGGGCTGCGCGCAGGCGCTCCGCGGCCAGGGCTGCCGCGTCGTCGTCGGCGAGATCGATCCGATCTGCGCGCTCCAGGCGGCGATGGAAGGCTACGAGGTGAAGCCGCTCGAGGACGTCGTCGCGACGGCCGACCTCTTCATCACGACGACGGGCAACGTCGACATCGTCACCGTCGAACACATGAAGAAAATGAAAGACAAGGCGATCGTCGGGAACATCGGCCACTTCGACAACGAGATCGACATGGCCGGCCTGAAGAAGATCGCGGGCATCGAGCGCATCAACATCAAGCCGCAGTACGACGAATGGCGCTTCCCCGACGGCCACAGCGTGATGATCCTCGCCGAGGGGCGCCTCCTGAACCTCGGCTGCGCCACCGGCCATCCGAGCTTCGTGATGTCGGCGTCGTTCTCGAACCAGGTGATCGCGCAGCTCGAGCTGCACCTCCACAACGACAAGTACGAGAAGAAGGTCTACATGCTGCCCAAGCACCTCGACGAAGAGGTCGCCCGGCTGCACCTCGCGCACCTCGGCGTGAAGCTCACCAAGCTCACGCCCGAGCAGGCGGCGTACATCGGCGTGCCGGTCGAGGGCCCCTACAAGTCCGACCACTACAGATACTGATTACATAGGGGGATCTCTCCGCCTTTGACCCCCGGCTCGCTTGTACTCGGAGAGTGCTGGCGCTCGGCCGCACGCTTCGCTTGCGGAGAACCTTGGCTACGGGGCCCCAAAAATCGAAAAGCCGGCGCGCCCTGCACGGGCCGCCGGCTTTCGACACGGTTCGAAGTCGTTTACCCTGTCTACCGGCCGCCCGCCGCTGCTTTGGCGGCGCCGAGCCCTGCGGCCTTGCGCAGCTCCTCGGCGCGGTCGGTGCGCTCCCACGGGAAGAGGCCCTTGTCGGCCTTGCGGCCGAAGTGGCCGTACGAGGCGGTCGACCGGTAGATGGGTCGCTTGAGATCGAGCGTCTTCACCAGCGAGGCGGGGCGGAAGTCGAAGGCCTCGCGCACCAGCGCCGCGACCTTGTCGTCGGGCAGCACGCCGGTGCCGAAGGTATCGACCAGGACCGAGAGCGGCTCCGCGAGACCGATCGCGTACGAGAGCTGCAGCTCGCAGTGGGTCGCGATGCCGGCCGCCACCACGTTCTTCGCGACGTAGCGCGCCATGTAGGCGGCGCTGCGATCGACCTTGGAGGGATCCTTGCCCGAGAAGGCGCCGCCGCCGTGCCGACCGTACCCGCCGTAGGAGTCGACGATGATCTTGCGGCCGGTGAGGCCGCAGTCGCCCATCGGTCCGCCGACCACGAACCGTCCGGTCGGGTTCACGTGGTAGCGCGTCTTGGCGTCGAGGTACTGCGCGGGGATCGTCTTCTTGATGACTTCTTCGAGAACGAACGCGGAGAGCTTCTCGTGGGCGACGTCGGGCGAGTGCTGCGACGAGATGACGACCGAGTCGATGCGCACCGGCCGGCCGTTCTTGTACTCGACCGATACCTGCGACTTGGCGTCGGGCCGCAGATAGTCCACCTTCCCGGACTTGCGGACCGCCGTGAGGTTCTCGACCAGACGGTGCGCCATCTGGATCGGGAACGGCATGAGCTCGTCGGTCTCGTTGCAGGCGTAGCCGAACATCAGGCCCTGGTCGCCCGCGCCCTGCTCCTTGTGCAGGCCCTCGCCCTCGGTGACGCCCTGGGAGATGTCGGGGGACTGACGGTCGACCGCGATCAGGACGGCGCAGGTCTCCGCGTCGAAGCCCATGTCCGAGGAGGTGTAGCCGATGTCCTTGATCGTGCCGCGCACGATGTCGGAATACGGCACGACCGCCTTCGAGGTGATCTCGCCCGCCACCACGGCCATCCCCGTCTTGACCAGCGTTTCGCACGCGACCCGGCTCTGCGGATCTTCGGTCAGCAGCGCGTCGAGAATCGCATCCGAGATCTGGTCGCACATCTTGTCGGGGTGCCCCTCGGACACCGACTCCGAGGTGAACATGAAATCCTTGAGTGGCATGCGAAAATCCTCCTGAGGTGGGTGGGATCTTATACCGAGGCGTTTCGCGGAGCGTCAAGGCGGGAAGCGGCGGATGCGGCGGAAGCCGGGCGCGGGACGCCTGCGCGCCCCGCACGGGTCACGCGCTCTCGTGAAATCGCTGCGCGATCAAGTCCGCCAGGGCATCGATCGCCTCCTCGGCGTCGGGCCCGGTGGCGACGAGCGCCAGCTGCGTCCCCTGGCCGGCGGCGAGCATCATCAAGCCGAGGATGCTCTTGCCCGAAACCGACTCGTCGCCGTTCGCCACGGTCACCTCGGCGGTGAACGCGCTCGCGGTCTCGACGAAGCGGGCCGCGGCGCGCGCGTGCAACCCCAGTTGGTTGATGATCTCGACGTCGGCGCGCACCGTGTCCGCGTCGAGGCGCTCTTTGCGGAGCAGGGTCATCGTCGGGTCGGCGCGGCGCGCCCCTCGCCGTCCAGGGGATTCACGCGCAGGATGTGATCGCGCCCGTAGTCGACGATGAACGTCGCGAGCTGCTCGATCGGCATCTCGTGACGCGCCGAGATCACCTTCACGATCAGCGGCAGGTTCGAGCCCGTCACCACCTGGATCCGCGCTTCGCGGGCAAGCGCCATGCTGACGTTGGTCGCCGTGTCGCCGAACATGTCGGTGAGGATGATCGTACCGTCCCCCCGCTCGACCGACGCGGCCGCCGCCGCGATCTTCGCCTTCAACGTCTCGAGCGTGTCGTCGAGGGTGGCGCCGACCGCCACCATGTTCGGGACGGGGTAGCCGAGCACGCTTTCGATGTTGCGCAGGACCTCGGGAGCGAGAGTCCCGTGTCCGACGAGTACGATGCCGATCATGACGAGCGATTCGCGTCCCGGTGTTGCACCCGCACCGGACATCCGTGCCCCGCCAATCGCCGCTCCAGTTCCAACGCGAGCGCGACCGAACGATGTCTGCCTCCGGTGCAGCCGAGACCCACCGTCAGATACCGCTTGCCCTCGCGAACGTACAGCGGCAGCGAGAAGTCCAGCAGCGCCGTCGTGAGGGCCAGGAACTCCTGGGTCTCCGTGCGTTCGAGCACGTAGCGCGCGACCGCCGGATCGGTCCCGTCGAGCGCGCGCAGCTCCTCGACGAAGAACGGATTGGGCAGAAACCGTACGTCGAGCACGATGTCGACGTCGGTCGGGAGGCCGTACTTGTAGCCGAACGAGAGGAGGAGGACGCGCATCACGGCCTCGCCGCCGGAGAGGTCCCCGAGCAATCGTCGCAGCTCGTCGCGCAGCTGGTGCACGGTGAAGGCCGACGTGTCGATGATCCGGTCGGCGAGGGCCTTCAGGCCGGCCAGGCCCTCGCGTTCGCGGACGATGCCCGCCGCCACGTTGGAGCCGTCGGCGAGCGGATGCGGCCGGCGGGTCTCGCTGAACCGTCGCACCAGGACGTCGTCGGCCGCGTCGAGGTACAGGATCTCGACGCGATGGCCGGCGCGCCGGATCTCGTCGAGAACCGTCGCGTAGTCGCCGAGGAAGGCGCGCTCGCGGAGGTCGATCCCGAGCGCGACTCGCGGAATGTCCTCCTCCGAATTCTGACAGAGCTCGATGAACTTCGGCGTCAGCACGACCGGCAGGTTGTCGATGCAGTAGAACCCGAGATCTTCGAGCACGCGGATGGCCGTGCTCTTGCCGGATCCCGACAGGCCCGTGACGATCACGACGTGCACGGACCCTCCCCCGGAGTACGCTCGAGCGGGTTGGCGACCGATGCGCGCGGGCCCGTCTCGTCGGGCGCCGCGCGACGTCGGCGGCGCGCGATCTCGCTGTCGAGGCGCGCCGCGACCTCGCGCGCGGAGTGGCGCCCGAGACGCTTCAGGACGTGGTTGCGCGCAGCGACCTCGATGATCGTGGCCACGCTTCGGCCCGGGCGGATGGGAATGCGGACCTTCGGCAGGGTGACGTCGAGGATGGCGTGGGTCTCGTCCTCGAGCCCGAGCCGGTCCGCGCGCTCCTCCTTGCTCCAATCGAACATCTCGGCGACGAGCTGGATCGCCTTCTCGTGAAGCGTCGCCATGATGCCGAAGAGATCCTGCACGTTGATGATGCCGAGGCCCCGGATCTCCATGTGATGCCGGATGAGCTCGGCGCCGGAGCCGATCACCCGGCCCGCGCCGACGACGCGCGCCTCGACGACGTCGTCCGCGACGAGACGGTGCCCGCGCGTCACGAGGTCGAGCGCCGCCTCGCTCTTGCCGATGCCGCTCTTGCCGAGCAGCAGGACACCGAGGCCGAACACCTCGACGAGCACGCCGTGGATGAGCGTGTGCGGCGCGAGGCGATCCTCGAGCCAGGCCGTCACGTTCCGGATGAGCTCGGAGCTCTTCAGCTCGCTCGTGACGAGCGGCACGCGATGGCGCTCGGCGGCCTCCGCGAAGTACGCCGGCGGCGGCGTGCCGTTGCTGACGATGAGACAGGCGAGCCGCTCGCCGAGCACACGGTCGACCGCGCGGCGCGCGGCCTCGTCACCGAGCGTCGCGAGATATCCGAGCTCGGTCCGGCCGATCACCTGAACCCGCTCGGGGTGGATCTGCGGCAGGTACCCGGCGAGCGCGAGGCCCGGCTTCTGGATGCGGGGGATCGCCACCCCGTTTCCGAGCCCGGCGGCGCCGGCGACCAACGTCAGCTTCCACGCCTCGCCACGCGCCTGCAGCAGCTCGCTGATCGTCACCATTGGCCGGAGCCTCGTACCCTCGGCGTTCCGTCGAGCCGACGCGTCGTCGCCGCGCTCAGTACTTCTCGTCTTCTTCCTTGATGATCGCGAAGAGCTGCTCCTGCGACCCGCCGCTCGCGAGACGGTCCCGGAAGCTCTTGTCCTTGAGGAGACGCGACACGCGCGCCAACGCCTTCAAATGGATGCCGGCCGAGTCCTCGGGCGCGACCAGCAGGAAGAAGAGACGCGTCGGACTCCCGTCGAGCGAGTCGAAGGGCAGGCCGGCGGCGCTGCGCCCGAAGGCCGCTACCACGTTGGTCACGCCCGGCATCTTGCCGTGCGGGATCGCGATGCCCTCCCCGATGGCGGTGCTGCCGAGGGCTTCGCGGTCGAGGAGCACCTGCATCAAGCGCGCCCCGTCGATCTCCGGGTGGAGCGTCGCGAGCAGGGAGGCGAGCTCCCGCAACGCTTCGCTTTTCGTCGTCGCCTTCATCACGGGAAGGATCGCGTCCGGCGCGAGGATGTCGAGGATCTTCATGGGCGACTCGGGTGCGTATACCGCAGCCCGACCTCACGGGCAAAAAGTCAATCGGCTTCTGGCTCGATGAGGCCGTAGTCCCCGTCCTTGCGCCTGTACACGACCGAGAGCCGCTCGGTCGCGGCGTTCCGGAACACCAGGAACTCGTTGCTCATGAGGTCCATCTGCATGACGGCCTCTTCGACCGACATCGGCTTCACGGGCAGCCGCCTGGTGTGTGCGACTTCCGGACCCTTGCGGCGTCCGAAGCTGTCGGCGCGCAGCACGTGCATGCGCAGGCCCGGGACATCGCGGACCGGGGACGCCGGCGGCACGTCGCGCACGGCGATCTGCGCGCGGCGCGAGCGCGGCGGGCGCTTGTGATCCGAGATCTTCTCGGTGTGCTTGCGGGCGCGGTGCTCGAGCTTGTCGCCGGCGAGGTCGATGGCCGAGTAGAGATCGCCGGTCTCCTCCTTCGCCGTCATGGTGGTCCGATCGGCCTTCAGGATGACCTCGGCGATGTGCCGCCGCTTCACCACGGAGAGAATCACGTGGGCGTCGATCGGCCGATGCACGTACTTCGCGACCCGCCGCACGCGCTTCTCGGCATGCTCGCGGAGCGCGTCGGTCGCCTCCATGTGCCTGAAGGTGACGTTGATTCGCATGCTCCCTCCCGAAGCCTCCACCGACGGAGGCGCGGCCCCGCCCCGCCGTCAGACGAACTGACGGCGCTTGGACGACGGCAGGATTCCCATCAGCTCCCGATACTTCGCCACCGTCCGCCGCGCAATGTCGATGTTGTCCTTCGCGAGCTTCTCGGCGATCGATTGGTCGCTGAAGGGGCTCGACGGGTCCTCGCCGCCGATGATCTCCTTGATCTTCTTGCGCACGCTCTCGGCCGACACGTCCTCGCCGTCGGCCCCGCGCAGACTCGAGGTGAAGAAGTACTTGAGCTCGTGGATGCCTTGCGGCGTGTGGGCGTACTTGTTGGCCGTCGCGCGGCTCACGGTCGACTCGTGCATGCCGATGTCGTTCGCGACGTCCTTCAATACGAGCGGCCTCAGATGCGACACCCCGTGCTCGAAGAACTCGCGCTGAAACTTGATGATCGACTGCGTCACCATGTACAGCGTGCGCTGGCGTTGGTGGATGCTCTTGATGAGCCAGGCGGCCGCCCGCATCTTGTCCTGGATGTAACCCTTGGCCTCGGTCGAGTCCCCCTGGCCGAGCACGCGCCGATAGAACTGGCTCACGCGCAGACGCGGCAAGCCCTCGTCGTTCAGCGTGACCACGAGCTCGTCGCCCACCTTCTGGATGTAGACGTCGGGCGTCACGTAGCGCACGTCGCCGTCGCCGTAGTCGCGTCCCGGCTTGGGCTCGAGCGTCGCGATCACCTTCTGCGCCTCGGCGATGTCGTTCGTGGTGACCTTGAGCTCGCGCGCGAGCTTGTCGAAGCGCTTGCCCTCGAGCGCGGGCAGGTGGTCGCGCACCAGCGCCGCCGCGAGCGAATTGCCCTGTCCGAGCTGCGCGAGCTGCAAGAGGAGACATTCCGAAAGGCTGCGGGCCGCGACCCCGGGGGGATCGAATCCCTGCAGGATCTTGAGGAGCCGCTCGGTCTCCTCGAGGTCCGCGCCGGCCATGAACGCCACTTCCTCGATCGGCAACCGGAGGTACCCGTCGCCGTCGAGATTGGTGACGATGACGCCGATGATGGTCTGCTCCTGCTCGCTCAGGTCGGAGAGCCGGAGCTGCCACATCAGATGGTCGACGAGGGAGCTCGTCCGCACCAACGTGTTCTCGAGCGCCGGACGCTTGTCCTCGTCGTGGTCGTTGGACGACCCGGACGGCGCGTTGTGGAAGTCGTTGCCGTAGTTGTCGAGGTAGTCCTTCCAGTCGATCTCGCCGAGCGCGTTCGCGGCCGTCACCTCGGGCGCCGCGTCCTCCGTCGGCTTCCACTCTTCCGCGCCCGTGGTGGCGACGGTTCCGTCGACCGTCGGCACCTCGGCCGTCTCGAACGCCGTCTCGACCTTCTGCGGCTCTTCGGTCGTCTCCGCGATCTCCTCGAGGACGGGGTTCTGCGACATCTCGTCGACGATGAGCGCCTCGAGCTCCATGCGTCCGACCTGGAGGATCTTGATCGCCATCCGCAGCTGGGGCGTCATCACCAGCTGCTGCGTCAGCTTCTGATAGAGCTTGGTTTCGAGGGCCATGGCTCAGAGACTGAAGCGCTCGCCCAGATAGATTTCCCGCGCTTGGCGGCTCTGGGCGATGTGCGACGGGATCCCTTCCTCGAGGATCGAGCCTTCGTTCAGGATGTAGGCGCGATCGCAGATGCCGAGCGTCTCGCGCACGTTGTGGTCAGTGATCAGCACGCCTATGCCCCGCTCCTTGAGCTGTCGGATGATGTTCTGGATGTCGATCACGGCGATCGGATCGATGCCCGCGAACGGCTCGTCGAGCAGCATGAACGCGGGCGAGATGACGAGCGCCCGCGTGATCTCGAGGCGCCGACGTTCGCCACCAGACAAAGCGTGTGCCTTCGTCTTTGCGAGATGCGCGATGCTGAGCTCCTCCAGAAGGCGCCATAGCCGTCCCTGGCGTTCCTCGGCAGAAATCGGCAACGTCTCCAGTATCGCGAGCACGTTTTCCTCGACCGTGAGCTTGCGGAACACCGACGCTTCCTGCGGCAGGTAGCTGATCCCGGCGCGGGCACGCTGGAACATCGGGAGATCGGTCACGTCCACGCCGTTCAGCACGACGCGTCCGGCGTCGGGGCGGACGAGGCCGACGATCACGTAGAAGGTCGTCGTCTTACCGGCGCCGTTCGGACCGAGGAGCCCGACGACCTCGCCGGCGGAGATGCGGACCGACACGTCGCGCAGGACGCGGCGCCCCCCGAAGGACTTGTCGAGACGCTCGGCGGTGAGGAGGGACTCGGTCATGGCCGGGCCGGCGCGGGGGTGGCGGCGGCGCGCGGGGGCGTCCCCGCCACTCGGGGAGGCGTCGCGACCGCTTGAATCGGCAGCGCCGTCGCCTTGTCCCCGGCGGCGTCTTCCTTCCCGGGGTAGAGGATGGCCTTCACGCGGGTATTCGTGCCGCTCTCCACGACGCTGCGCTCCTCCTCGAGGTAGACGATGACCCGCTCGCCGGCGACCTGGTTCGGACCATCGTGCAGGACGGCGCCGTCGCTCAACGTGAAGGTCTGCTTGGCCTGGTCGAAGACCGCGCGCCGGCCTTCGGCGAGCTTCGTCCCCTGCCGGATCCGCACGTTGCCCTCGGCGATGATCTCCTTGATCCGATCGGCGTCGGTTCCGGCCCCGGATCCGGATCCGGCGGCCTTGGGGGTCTTCGGCTCCTGCTCGGTCGTCCGTTTGACCGCCCGCGGATCGTAGCTGATCGAGAGCGTGTCGCTGTTGAGCGTGACGTCGCCCTGCGTCACCTGCACGTGGCCGCGATACATGATGCTGCTGCCCTTGTAGTCGAGCTCGAGGACGTCGGAGTCGATGCGCACGGGCCCCTTGCCGGAGCCGAGCGAGAGGCTCTGGAACAGGCCTCCGGTCGGGTTGGCGACCGCGGCCGCCGGCTTCGCGTCCTCGGCCGCCGCAGGTCCGGCAATCGCCACGAGGAAGGCGACGGCGCCCGCCGTCACGTCACGACCGATTCGCATCCGTCTCCTCGGGCGTCCGCTCGAGAACGGTGCGCACGTTGCCTTCGAACCGCGCGCGCTGCGTTCCCATCTCGAGCGTCATGCGGTCGCCGCTGAGCGAGAGACCGTCGCCGGTCACCCGAACCGTCCCGGGGGACACCACGGAATCGTCGGCGCGCTGATAGACGGCCCGATCCGTCTGGACCAGGTAGTCGCGAAAGCGCAGCTCGATCCCCCCCTCGAGGTCGACCCGATCCATCTCGCGCCCGTCGAGCAGGATCTTCCCCTGCTTCCCCTTTACCGACACCACCCCCTGATCGTCCTTCACGAAGAAGCTCACCTCCGGGTCGTCGACGACGATCTGCTTGTCCTCCTCGAAGTACTGGGCCTCGCGGGCCGCGATCTCCCAGACCTTCCGTTCCCCTTCCATCTTGACCCGGCGGAAGTTCTGGATGCGCTGCGAGACCTGGGGGAGGAAATCCAGCTCACGCGTCCGGAGGCTGCGCAGGTGCTGCGCCCACTGGCTCCGGGCGAGCTGCACGACCACGGCTCCGACGGCGACGACCATGAGGACCGCGAGCAGGCTGCGTACCCGCCGCCGGCTGAAAGTCGAGGCCGACCCTTGATGCATGCAAGAAAAATACCATGCGCGGCGGGATAGTAAAGACTTGATTTGGTTGTAGGCTCGCGGCGCGCGGCCTCGACGCCCGACCCGACGGGTCAGACCACGCCGGCGCGCAGCAGATCGTGGAGGTGGATCACGCCCGTCAAGCGATCGTGGGCGTCGACGATGAAGAGCACCGTGATCGCGTGTCGCTCCATGGTGGCGACGGCGAGCGCGGCCAGCGCGTCGGCGGCGACGGTCTTCGGACGGCGGCCCATGACGTCGCCTACGGACCGCGTCATCAACGCCTCGCCCGCCCCGAGCGCCCGCCGCAGGTCGCCGTCGGTCACGACGCCCACCAGCCGGCCGTCGTCCTCGACCACGGCCGCCACCCCGAGACGCTTGGCCGTCATCTCGACGAGCGCCTCCGCCATGCGACTGTCGACGGTCACGCGCGGCACCGCGTCGCCGACGTGCATCAGGTCCGACACGCGCAGGAGCCGGCGGCCGAGCGTGCCGGCCGGATGCAGGGCCGCGAAATCCTCCGGCCGGAAGCCGCGGTGCTCGAGGAGCGCCACCGCGAGCGCATCCCCCATGGCGAGCGCGGCGGTGGTGCTCGCCGTCGGCGCGAGACCGAGCGGGCACGCCTCCTCGCCGACGCTCGCGTCGAGGACGATGTCCGCCGTCCGCCCGAGGGTCGACTCGACGCGGCCGACCAGCGCGATCAGCGGCACCCCGAGGCGCTTCATGTGCGGCACGAGCTTCAGGATCTCGGACGTCTCGCCGCTGTTCGACACGGCCAGCACGAGATCCTGTCGTCCCAGCATCCCGAGATCGCCGTGCAGCGCCTCCGCGGCGTGGAGGAAGAAGGCCGGGGTTCCGGTGCTCGCGAGCGTGGACGCGACCTTCCGGCCGACGTGCCCCGACTTGCCCATCCCGGTCACGACGACCTTGCCGCCGCGCTCGGCGATCAACCGGACGGCGGCGTCGAACCGCGCGTCGAGGCGCGCCGCGAGCGCCGACAGCGCCTCGGCCTCGACGGCGAGCACGCGCCGGCCGTGCTCGATGCTCGCCGGCGCCGGCGCGCTCCGCGCCGCACGCCCGGCCGAACGCGTCCGGGCGGCCCGCTTCATCGCGGCGCTCCAGCGCCGGGCGTCCCCTTCACGATCCGGTCGATCGCGACGAGGGTCGTGAGCACGGGCCGCAGGTCGTCCAGACGCAGCGAGTTCGGTCCGTCGCTCCTGGCGCGATCGGGATCTTCGTGCACCTCCATGAACACGCCCGCGACCCCGACCGCGACCGCCGCGCGCGCCAGTGTCGGCACGAACTCGCGCTGCCCGCCCGAGGCGGCGCCGGCGCCGCCGGGAAGCTGCACGCTGTGGGTGGCGTCGAAGATCACGGGGTAGCCGAAGCGCGCCATGATCGCGAGCGAGCGCATGTCGGCCACGAGGTTGTTGTAGCCGAAGCTCGCGCCACGCTCGGTGACGAGGATCCGCTGATTGCCGCCGGCGCCCGTCTTCGCGATGACGTGCTCCATCTCCGGCGGCGAGAGGAACTGCCCCTTCTTGACGTTGACCGGCTTCCCGGCCGCCGCGACCGCCACGAGGAAATCCGTCTGCCGGCAGAGAAACGCGGGCGTCTGCATGACGTCGACCACCGCGGCGACCGCCGGCACCTGCGACGCTTCGTGCACGTCGGTCAGGACCGGCACGCCGATATCGCGACGCACCTCCGCGAGAATGGCGAGGCCCTCGTCCATGCCCGGCCCGCGGAACCCCGCGCCCGACGTCCGATTCGCCTTGTCGAAGGACGCCTTGAAGACGTACGGCACGCCGGCCGCGCGCGCGACGTCGCGGATGCGCTCCGCGTGCCACAGCGCGGAGTCGCGGCTCTCGATGACGCAGGGGCCCGCGATCAGCGCGAACGGCCGCGCGTTGCCGAAGACGACGGACCCGACCGCGACCGTGCGTTCGCTCACGACGCCGTTCCTCCTCCGCGACGACGGGTCAGCGGCGCGCCGCGCGCAGGTTGCCGAGCGGCAGCGTGTCGCGCGCCGCGGTCCGGCGCATGAGCGCGGCGCGAACGAACCCGCGGAAGAGCGGATGACAGTCGAGCGGCTTCGACTTGAACTCGGGATGGAACTGGCACCCGATGAACCACGGATGGTCGGGGATCTCGACGACCTCGACGAGCGACCCGTCCGGCGAAAGCCCCGAGAGGCGCATGCCGTGCGCCTCGATCGTGTCGCGGTAGGCATTGTTGAACTCGTAGCGGTGGCGATGACGCTCCGAGATCTTCTTCTTCCCGTACACCTTCGCCGCGAGCGACCCGTCGGCGAGCACGCAGGCGTACGCGCCGAGACGCATCGTGCCGCCCTTCCGGTCGACGCTCTTCTGCATCGTCATCAGATCGATCACGGGATGCGGCGTGTCGGGATCGACCTCCGCCGAGTTGGCGCGGCCCAATCCGCAGACGTGCCGCGCGAACTCGATCACGGCCATCTGCATGCCGAAGCAGATGCCGAAGAACGGCACGTGCTGCTCGCGCGCGTAGCGGACGGCGGTGATCTTGCCCTCCGTCCCGCGCTGGCCGAAGCCCGCCGGCACGAGGATGCCGTCGGCGTCCCGCAAGAGGCCGAGGCCCTTCTGTTCGAACACCTCGGAGTCGACGTAGTCGAGGTCGACGGCGCACTCGTTCGCGAGCCCGCCGTGCGCGAGCGCCTCGTTCAAGCTCTTGTAGGAGTCGACGACGTCGACGTACTTGCCGACCACCGCGATCCGCACGCGCTCCTTCGGGCTCTTCGCGATGGAGACGATCTTCTTCCAGCGCGCGAGCTTGGGGGCGCCCGTCCACATGTTCAAGCGCTCGGCGATGCGGTCGTCGAAGCCCTCGTCGTGGAAGACCAGCGGCAGCTCGTAGATGCACTCGACGTCGCGCGCCGTGATCACGGCGTTGTCCTCGACGTTGCAGAAGAGCGCGATCTTCGCCTTCAGCTTCTGGTCGAGCGCGCGATCCGTGCGACAGAGCAGCACGTCGGGCTGGATGCCGAGGCCGGTCAGCTCCTTCACGCTGTGCTGCGTCGGCTTGGTCTTCAGCTCGTGCGCGCTCGAGATGTACGGCACGAGCGTGAGGTGCACGTAGATGACGTTCTCGCGGCCGTAGTCGGCGCGGAACTGCCGCACCGCTTCGAGGAACGGCAGGCTCTCGATGTCGCCGACGGTGCCGCCGACCTCGCCGATCAGCACGTCGAAGCCCTCGGCGGCGGCGGCGATCCGGGCTTTGATCTCGTCGGTGATGTGCGGGATCACCTGCACCGTGCCGCCGAGATAGTCGCCGCGCCGCTCCTTCTCGATGACGCTCTGGTACACGCGACCGGTGGTGATGTTGTTCTTCTGCGTCATCGGGGTCGAGACGTACCGCTCGTAGTGCCCGAGATCGAGGTCGGCCTCGGCGCCGTCGTCGGTCACGAACGTCTCGCCGTGCTGGAACGGGTTCATCGTGCCGGGATCCACGTTGATGTACGGATCCATCTTCAGCATCGTGACCTTGAGGCCGCGGCTTTCGAGGAGCGCGCCGAGCGACGCCGACGCGAGACCCTTGCCGAGCGAGGACACGACGCCGCCGGTGACGAAGATGAACTTGGTCTTGGCTTTCTTCGCGCTCACCGCTGACCCTCCACCAAGCGCCGCACCCGTTCGAGGTCTTCCGGTGTATCCACCTCGGGTGGCGCGCTGTCAACTTCGATCATCCGGATGCGCATGCCGCGCTCGAGCGCGCGCAGTTGTTCGAGCTCCTCGGCGCATTCGAGCGGCGAGCGCGGCGCCGCCGCGAGCGTGAGCAGCGCCGCGCGGCGATAGGCGTAGAGCCCGATGTGGCGCCGCCCGAGCGGCGCCTCGTGGGGCCGCGCGCCCCGCCAGTACGGGAGCGGACTGCGCGAGAAGTAGAGGGCGCATCCGTCCGCCCTGGCCGCGACTTTCACGACGTTCGGATTGCGATGCTCCGCCTCGTCGCGGATCGGCGTCATGAGCGAGGCCATCTCGACGTCGGGATCGTCGGCGCACGCCGCGACGCACGCCGACAGCGCCGCCGGATCGATGAGCGGCAGGTCTCCCTGGACGTTCACCAGGATCTCGGCGTCGAGGCCGCGGGCGACCTCGGCGAGCCGATCGGTGCCGGTCGCGTGCGTCCCGGTCATCACGAGGTCGCCGCCGAACGCGCGCACGGCGGCGGCGATGCGCTCGTCGTCAGTCGCGACGAGCGTGCGCGCGACGCCCGCGGCGCGCGCCGCACGCTCGTACACGTGCTGGATCATCGGCCTGCCGGCGATCGGCGCGAGCGGCTTGCCGGGGAGACGCGTCGACGCGTAGCGCGCCGGGATGATCGCGACGACACGTGCTGATCGGGGCGCGATCACGGACCGAGCTTATATGAATCGTCCGCCCGCCGTGTCAAAACGATCGCCAACGGGAGCACACGACATGGGCGACGACGCGACGCGGATCGAACGCGACTCGATGGGCGAGGTGCAGGTGCCGCGCGACGCGCTCTGGGGCGCGTCGACGCAGCGGGCGATCGAGAACTTCCCGATCAGCGGCTGGCGCTTCCCGCGCGGCTTCGTCCGCGCGCTCGGCCTCGTGAAGTCGGCCGCGGCGGAGGTCAACGGGTCGCTCGGCCTCCTGGCTCCCGAGGTCGCCGACGCGATCCGAGCCGCCGCGGACGAGGTGGCGGCCGGCGCGCACGACGCGCACTTCGTCGTCGACGTGTTCCAAACCGGCTCGGGCACCTCCACCAACATGAACGTCAACGAGGTGATTGCGAACCGCGCCAAGGCGAACGGCGTGGCCGTGCATCCCAACGACCACGTCAACATGGGCCAGTCGTCGAACGACGTGATCCCGACCGCGATGCACGTCGCCGCCGCCGAGGCGCTCGCGTCCGACCTGCTGCCGGCGCTCCGCGCCCTCGCCGCGGCGTTCGCCGCGAAGGCGCGCGAGCTCGACGGGGTGGTGAAGATCGGGCGCACGCATCTGCAGGACGCGACCCCCGTTCGCCTCGGCCAGGAGCTCGGCGGCCACGCGCGGCAGGTCGAGCTCGCGATCGCGCGGCTCGACGCCGCCGGCCGCGGGCTCGAGGAGCTCGCCCTCGGCGGCACGGCCGTCGGCACCGGTCTGAACGCGCACCCCGAGTTCGCCGGCCGCGTGATCGCGCGCCTCGCGGAGCGCACCGGCCTGCCCTTCCGCGAAGCGGCGAACCACTTCGAGGCGCAGAGCGCGAAGGACGCGGTCGTGCAGCTCTCCGGCACGCTCAAGACGGCGGCCGTCGCGCTCACCAAGATCGCCAACGACGTGCGCTGGCTCGCGTCGGGCCCGCGCTGCGGCATCGGCGAGATCACCCTCCCGGCGACGCAGCCGGGCTCCTCGATCATGCCCGGCAAGGTGAACCCGGTGATGGCGGAGGCGCTCCTCCAGGCGGCCGCGTTCGTGATCGGCGCCGACCTCACCGTCACGCTCGGCGGACAGGCCGGCAACTTCGAGCTCAACGTGATGATGCCGGTCATGGCGCACCAGCAGCTCGAGAGCCTGCGCATCTTCGCGGCCGCCGCGCGCGCGTTCACCGAGCGCTGCGTGGTCGGCATTCGCGCCGAGCGCGAGCGCGCCACGGCCGCGATCGAGCGGAGCCTCGCGATGTGCACCGCGCTCGCGCCCGTGATCGGATACGACGCGGCCGCGGCGATCGCGAAGGAGTCCTACGCCACCGGCCGCACCGTCCGGGAGGTCGCGCGGGCGCGGCGGGTGCTGCCGGAGGATCAGCTCGCGCGCCTCCTCGACCCGCTCCGCATGACGAAGCCGGGCATCCCCGAGTAGTCGCGCGAAACGTCCCGCGCCGCGGTGCCCGCTACTCGGTCGCGGGCGCCGGCGTCGCGGCGCCGCCCGTGCGGCCGCGGCCCCCGCGGCGCCGCCCGCCGCGCCGCCGCGGCCGGCGCCGCGCCGGTCCCTCGGCGGTCCCGTTCTCGCCGTTCGTCGGCGCCGAAGCGTCCTCGTCGAGCGCGGATTCCTCCGCTTCATCGGCCACGGCCTCGAGCTCGTCCACCGCGGCCTCCGGCTCCGCCTTCGACCCGGGCGGCGCCACGCTCGCGGACGCCGCGCCGCCGACCATTTGCACCCGGCCGTTCGGGAGCACCGCGATGTCCTTCATGCGACGCAAGCGCGTGACGAGTCGCGGCGAGCCCGGCGGCCGTTGGAACCCGGCCGCCTTCAACGCGACCGTGAGCGCGTCGAGGGTCACCGTGTGCGCTGGATCGGCGGCCGCGAGACGCGCGATCACGTGCTGCAACTGCTCCTGCGAAGCGGCGTGCGGCTCGTCCCCCGCGGGCGCGGCCGCCCGGGGCGGCGCGCTCGCCGGCCGCGCCGTGGACGGCGCCGACGCCGACGCCGGGCCTGTTCCGCGCCCGCTGCCCCCACGCCGCCGGCGGCGACGACGGCGCTCGCCGGTTCCCTCGCCGGCCCGCTCGGCCGCGGCGGCGCTCGGCGTCGCGCTGCGGTACGTGATGCGGTTGAACGCCACCCCGAGCCGCGCGGCGGCGTCGCCGACCGCGTCGAACGCGCGATCGTGCGACACGATGTCGATCGCGTCGCCGGGGCGCGAGCGCCCGAGCCAGATGCCCGCCTGGACGGCGATCCAGAGATCGCTCCAGTCCGAGACCCGGGTCGCCGGCGCGCTGTGCACGAGATGCGCCCCGCGCTGCGCGAGCGAGCGCCCGAGCTGCTGGCCGACCACCCGCCAGTTGCCGATCGCGGTGACTTCCGTGTTGCCCGCCGCGAGATCGATCTCGAGCTCGTCGAGCACGCGCGCGAGCTCGTGCTCGCTGCTCGTGTTCTCGACGTCGATGAAGACGGCGCGCCGCGGTCCGCGCACGGCATCGCCGGCGGTCGGTGCGGGTTTCGTCGCCTTCGCGGTCTTTGCGGCGGGAGCCCTGCGGGCGCGCGGCGCCGCGGTCTTTCGCGCCACGGTCTTCTTCCCGCGCGCGGTCGCCTTCTTGGCGGGTGTCTTGGTCGCCATCGTCCGGGCCTTATGACCGGTATCGGGTCGGGTGTCGAGCGTCCGGCGCATCAGTAGCGGCGTTTCCACAGCAGATCGACGCCGCTTCGTCCGACCGTGTCCGTCGATGTCTCGAGGCTCCACCCGGGACGGATGACGTACTCGATCCGCAGCTCCTCGACGCTCTGCCCGAACCGATGCGCGAGGCTCACGAAGATGTCGTCGGCCACGTACTTCCCGACCGATACCCGCGCGTCCTGCAGCCCGCTCGTGCCCGCATCGAACTGCAGATCGTCGACGCCGAGCGCGTTCGCGACCGACTCCCGGAGCTCCGACGCCACGTAGCCGCCCGCGATGCCGAGCGCCTGCTCGCGGAGCCCCACGGACTGCGAGCGGCTCAGCCGATCCGCGGGCGCGCCGAAGAGGAGCACCGCGAGCACATCGGCCTGATCGAGCTCGGGCTCGCTCGCGAGCGCGAGGGTCGGCCGGGTGACCGTGCCGCCGACCTCGAGACGCACCAGATACTCGCCGGTCCGGTGCGTCGCCGTGATGTCCAGCGCGGGATCGAACCCCTGGCCGCTGAAACGCACGCTCCCCTCCTCGAGCGTGAACTTCTTCCCCTGGAACGCATACCAGCCCCGCACGCCGCGCACGTCTCCGGCGAGGTGCAGCTCCTCGCCGGGCTTCTTCCACGCGGTGATCCATCCCTGGAGCTCGACGTTGGCGTCGGAGCGGCGCACCCAGGCATCGCGCGGCACCGCGAGCTGCACGGTCACCGCGGCGCGCTCGAAGATCGTCGGCACCGACGGGGGAGGCGGCGCGCTCGGCACGGCGGGCGGCGGCGGCGGCGCGCCCGGACCGACGATCACGATCGTCGGATCGAGCGGACGCGCCGATCCCGCCAGCGCCTCGGGAATCTGGAGGACGAGGCCGTCGGTCTCGAGCGATCCCTCGACGACCGGCGCCGCCGTCGTGCCCGACAGCCAGAGCCAGCCGCTCGCGGCGCCGCGGCCGTATTCGTTGGTGAACAACGGGAACCGCTTCGCTTCGAAGCGCGCATCCATGGTGGCGCCGCCGGCGCCGAGACGCGCGGTGCCGCCGCCGGCGACGCGGCCCTTCCCGCTCGCGATCGTCAGCCGATCGATCGACGCGACCCGCCCGTCGAGGCGCACGGCCGCGTCGATCGCGTCGTAGGTCACCCCGAGCGGCACGACGTGCGCGCGGCCGCCCGTGAGCCCGATCGTCCCGTGCGCCTCCGGGGCCGCGACCGGGCCGGCGACGCGCACGTCGCCGTCGAGCGTGCCGCCGACCTTGCTCACGAGATCCGGCCAGAGCGCCCCGACGAACGCGAGGTCGATCCCGTCGGCGCGCACGCGGGCCTCGGGATCGCCGAGCGCGAACCGGAACGGCGCCAGCGCGAGCACGAGCGGAGCGCCGGCGTCGACGACCAGCGTCTGCGCCGCGCGCGCGAGCCGACCGTGCAGCTCGCCGCGCCCCGCGGCGACCGCGACCCGCGCACGCAGCTCGTCGTAGCGCGTGCCACCGAGCGTCGGCGCGGCGATGTCGACGTCGGCGTCGATCCGGGGCGCGGCGAAGCCGCCGCCGAGGCGGACGCGGCCGGCCAGACGCCCGCGCGCCTCGGCGGGCACGAGCCCGGCGAGCGCCTCCAGATCGAGGCCGTCGACGACGACCTCGAGGTCGCTGCCCCCGGCGGCGAGCACCCCGGTGACGCGGACGCTGCCGTCGCCCGCGCGCAGCGCGAGGTCGCCGATCGAGAGCCGCGCGCCGCGGAGCTCGAGGACGGGCGTACCGAGCGCCGTCCACACGGTCCCGCGATGCGTGAAGCGCACGGTTCCGACGGTCGCGCGCGTGGTGTCTCCGCGGCGTGCCACGTCGGCGCGCAGCTCGTGGAACGCGCCGTCGGGCTCGCGGGCGCGCACCGCCACGTCGCCCCGGAGCGCGGTGAGCGCGCCGCGCGCGCCGGCGTCGACGCCGATCTCCGTGAGCCGCCGCTCGCCGAGGGCGGCCTCGCGGGCGGTCCCGTGCAGGGCCACGTCCGCGGCGGCGCCCCCGAGTCCGCGCCCGACGAGGCTCGCGTCGAGGGTGGCGGTCCGCCAGCCTGCGCCGGCGAGCTGCCGGGCGGCGACCACGACCTCCGCGTCGAAGGCCGCGGGGCTCCCGCGCAGCGTCGCCCGCACGCTCCCCGCGCCGCTGAAGCCGAAACGACCGAGGAGCGCCGCGAGCGGCGCCAGATCGGTCACGCGCGCCTCGGCGCGGACCCCGCCCGTCGCGCCGCCGGGTGCGCCGCCGAGCCTCGCATCGCCCGCGGCCGCGACCGTCCCGACGTTGGTCGCGACGTCCAGGCGATCGACCGTGAGGCGCCCGGCATCGGCTCGCACGGCGGCGTCGCCGCGCGCGATCGTGACCCCGCCGACGCGGCTCGGCGCGATCGCCACGCTCGCGTCGAAGCGCGTCGTCGCGGGCTCGAAGCCGACGCCGGCGACGCGCGCCGTGGCGTTCAGCCGCCCGGCGAGCGCGGGGCGCGCGAGCAGCGCGCCGAGGTCGAGCTCGGTCGCGACGACGTCGACCGCGTACCGTTCGGCACCGGCGCCGAGCGCGACGTCGCCGGACGCGCGGACGCTTCCCGCGTCGTTCGTCGCCGCGACATCGAAGCGCAGGCCGTCGTCGGCCACCCGCAGCGTCCCGCGCGTGGACGCGAGCGCGGTCGTCCCCACGCGCGACGCGCCGAGGTCGAGACCGACATCGTAGACGCGCCGAGCCTCCGCCCGCACCGCGAGGGTGACGCTGCCGGCGAGATCGGTGGGCGGGAACCTCGCGCCCGCGATCGCGGCGAGGTCGACGTGCTCGAGCGCCGCCCGCAGGGAGCCGGTCGGCGCCGCGGCCGCGAGATCGAGCGTCCCCTCGATGCCGAGCCGGCCGACCGCGCGCGGTCCCGCGTCCCCCGCGGCCTCGGCCGCGAGCGCGCCCGTAACGGCGACGGCGGCGCGCGGCCCGTGCGCCCGTAGCTCGCCGCGCCAGTCGCTCGGCGGCAGCCAGTCGCTGCGCGGCAGCCCGGCGCGAAGGAGCGCGCGCGCGTCCGCCGCCGCGAGGCGCTCGACGCGGAGCACGCCGTCCACGGCGGCGCCGAAGCGGCCCGTGAGCGCGACCGACGAGGCGGCGGTTCGCGCCCGGGCGTCCTCGATCCTCCATTCGCCGTGCTCGGCCGCGACCCGGCCCACGACCTCCTCGAAACGCACCCCGCTCCCTTGCTCGCGAAACGCGAGCGCGTCGATCGCCACCCGCGCCGCCCCGGGCGCGAAGCGGGCGGCGCCCTCCACCGTGACGCCGCGCAGGCGCCACCCGCGGCCGGAATGCACGATCCGCACGGCGCCGTTCGTCACGCGCAGCGAACGCAGATCGACGACGAGCGTCGGCCGCGGCTCCTCGCCAGCCGCCTTCGCGAGGCGCTCGACGTTCCAGCCGCGCTCGTCGGCGGCCAGCCGGAGCGCGACGCCGTCCGCGACGAGCGACGTGACGCGCACACCGCCGCCGCGCGCCAGGAGCGGGAGATCGTAGGTCGCGACGAGCCGCCGCACCGCGAGCACGCGCTCGCCGTCCTGCACCAGCCGGACGTCGCGAGCGACGAGCGTCCCGAAGAGATTGCCGTCGAGCGCCCCGATCACGAGGCGCCCGTTCAGCTCGGCGTTCACCCGCGCGACCACCTCGCGGCGGAGCCAATCGCGAAAGGCGGCGGTCTGCGACACGACGGCGAGCCCGGCGACCGCGGCGGCGGCGAGGCCGCCCAGGACCAGACCGCGACGCGCCCACCGGCGCACGCGCGGCGTCATCAGAACGCCTGTCCGATGCTGAAGTGGATCTGCCAATGCGGCTCGCCTTTCGGAGGATCGAGCGGCACGCCGACGTCGACGCGCAGCGGACCGACGAGGGTGTGGTAGCGCACGCCGACGCCGGCCCCGAACTCGAGGTCGCCGAGCGTCCAGCTCGCGGGTCGGCGTCGGACCTCCCCCGCGTCGAAGAAGATCGCGCCGCCGAGCGGCCCGTAGATCGGCGTGCGCAGCTCGAGGCTCGCCTCGAGCAGGCTCCGCCCGCCGACCGGGTCCTCGTCGTCGTTCAAGGGTCCCAGCATGTGCCGATCGTAGCCGCGCGTGCTGTTGATGCCGCCGGCGTAGAAGCGGCGGAACATCGGGAGGTCGCGGCTCTGGCCGAACCCGTCGCCGGTCCCGATGCGCACCCGGCCGGCGAGCGTGCGCTTGCCCGGCAGCGGCACGTACTTCTTGGCGTCGGCGACGGCCGTGAAGAAGCTGTACGCGCCCTGCCATGGCCCGCCCGCCTGTTCGACGGCGAGGTTCACGACGCTGCCCTCGCGCGGATCGAGGAGGTCGACGGTCGTGTTGCGCTCGACCACGCCGGTCAGGCTCGAGACGATGCCGCGCCCGACGTAGTCGTCGCGGCCGCCGTCGAGGCGCGCCACGGTGGCGCCCGGCACGTTGCTGAGATCGTCGTACTCGACGTTGTACCCCGCGGAAACGGTCAGGCGCGGAGTGAGCTTGCGCTCCACCCGCGGCGCGAAACGGACGCGCGCCACCGTGAAGCCCGGCTCGTCGTCGCGGAGCTGCGTGAGCGGCGCGATGAAGGTCTGCCGCGGATGGAGGAAGTACGGTTGGCGGAACTCGCCTTCGATCGCCTGCTCGATCCGGGAACCCTTGAGGCGGAACCCGAGCTGTCGGCCGCCGCCGAAGAAGTCGTGGTGCTGCCAGCGCAACTGGCCGCGGACGCCGTCCTCGATCCCGTAACCGATGCCGGCGACGATCTCGCGCGGCGGTCCCTCGACCACGCGGACCGCGACGTCGACGGTCCCGCTCCGCTCGTCGAGGTTGCGGGGACCGACGACCACCGAACGGAACAGGCGCAGACCGAAGATCCTGGCCTGCGTCTCGTCGAGCTTGCCGGGATCGTACGGCTCGCCCTGCCGGTACGCGATCTCGCGCCGTACCAGACGCATCGCGACCTGATTCGTCCCCTCGACGTAGGTGATGCCGAAGACGGCGGCGTTCTCGCGTGTCACGCGATAGCGGACCTCCGCGTCGTGGGTTGCGGTGTCGACGCGCGCCGATTTCTCGACCCGCGCGTACGCGAAGCCGCGCCGCTCGAGCCGGAGTTCGATCCGATCGCGCCCGGCGTCGTAGCCCGCCTGGGTGAAGGGCGCGCCGACCGCGAGCGGAACCTCGGCACGGAGGGCGTCGTTCTCCGTCTCGCTCGGCGCGAAATCGACGGCCTCGACGGCAACGCTCTTCACCGCGACCACCGGCCCTTCGTGCACGACGACGACGACCGTCACGCGCTCGCCGCTCACCACCAGATCATGGTCCACCACGGCCTCGTAGCGGCCCGACTCGCGCAGCCACGTCCCGATCCGCTCGAGATCGCTCCGCAGGAGGCGCGCGTCGAAGATCGTCGGCTCCAGCCAGCGCTTCCAGGGCTGGTACCACGGCGGCAGGCGCGTCCGCATCACCGAGCGGATCGTGCGCGCCGAGATCGTCTCGGTTCCCTCGATGCGAACGCCGGCGAGCACGTACACCGCATCGGGGGCGAGGGCGTCCAGCGGCGCGGCGGCCACGTCCGTCCGGAGCAGGAGCCCGAGAGCGAGCGCCGTCCACCGCATCCCCAGCCGACACATCGGAGCGCCGATGCTATCGAGGCGGTCTCGGCGCGAGCAAACCATGTCCTGTGACGTGCGGAGCGCCGAAAAGCTGCCACTCCGGACTACAAATAGACGGCACGCTGACACTCGCAAGCGCCGGACGGCAGCCGGCATACGGCAACCTACTGAAAATCCGTATGCTTCACCTGAAGCGCCGCGGCCCGCAACTTGCTGTTCGGGCCGGAGGAATGATGCGTCGAACCGACCGCGGGCGGCCACGGCGCCGTCGTACGGGTGCACGACCCGCCACGGACGCCGCCACGCATCCCGCATGCGAGACTGCCATGATCTCGCACAAGTGCATGAAAATCCAGAAGTTCATCGACGTTCGGGACGAATATTCTTCTTGACAAGGCCGAGACGGGGCTCCTATATGTCGATACCGCGACCTGGAATGAAGTACTCGAGTGCCGTTCGCTTGCCGAACAGGATCACCACCTTCAGTGAGAAAAAACAACGTTAGGTAGCAGCTAGGAATCACCATGATGGCCAAGGGCATTCGCGAGTTTCCTGGTGTGTCGTGGACCTCACCGACTCGCGGAACGCTCCGCCATCCCCAACCAACCCGACGAAGGAGGGTAACCACCATGAAGAAGCACTTTCTCGCAGCAGGCGCCGCCGCACTGGGGCTCGGTCTGGCGAGCATCGCCAGCGCCGCCAGCACGCCGTGTGCGGTCTCCTACCCGCACCCGGCGAGCGCCAAGCAGATCAAGGCGAGCCTGGTGCAGGCATTCGTGTCCTGCAACAACCCGGGCGGCAACGTCCCGAACGCCACCACCGAGACCGGCACGGTCCCGACCTGCTATCCGGCCGAGACCTACCACCAGAACGCCGGCTCCCCCGCGCTCGGCTGGGTCTTCGGACCGAAGGGCAAGGGCGACATCACCTTCAAGGCTGGTAAGAACAAGGTCGTGGGCCCGCTCAACACCGATCCGACCGCCAGCGATCTCAACATCCAGCTGAAGATGTCGAACATCACGGACAACACCGGCGACGCCACGGGGAACGGCACCGTCGCGACGGTGGCTCGCGCGACCCTCATCGACCGCGCCGAGAGCGCGCTCGGCCCGATGACGGTCATCGACTTCCCGACCTCCTTCGGCGTCTCGGCGGCCGGGGGCAAGATCTCGAAGAAGACCTCCGCCACGGTGATCCTGAACGCCTTGAGCCAGCCGGCGCTTCCGGCCTGCACCACGATCGAAGTCGTCGCGGTCCTGGTCAAGGATCCGAACGGCAACCCGTTCGCGAACCTCGGTACGTACCTCCCGTAATTCGCTGCGTTTGATCGCTTCTTTTCGGTTGCCCCATACGAGCCACCCGCCCCGTCCACGGGCGGGTGGCTTCGTTTCGTGGGCCCTTCTCTGTTGTCTTTCTCTCGTCGCGCTGGCTTGCTCGCCGAGCGAGACTCCCCGGCCGGTCGCGATCGCGACCGCCGTCCCCGCCGCCGTCGCTGCGGCCACGGCCGGCGCCCCGGCGCCCTCCGCCACCGCAGCGGGAGCGGAGGCCGCGGCGGATTCCGCCGCCGCGACCGACCTGAACGACTTCTCCGACACCGCCGACTTCGAGTGGAACTTCGACGAAGAGGCGAGCGACACGGAGTTCGAGATCGACGCGGCCGCAACGGCTTTCTACATGCCGCGCGGGAACATCGTCACGTTCAAGGCCAAAGCCCTCAACGGAACGCCGCCTTTCAGCTTCACCTGGGACTTCGGCGACGGCTCCCCGCCGGGCAGCGGCGAGATGATCAAGCACCGCTTCGAGAAGCTCGGCAACATCGAGGTCACCGTTCGGGCCAAGGACGCCAGCGGCGCGACGGCGTTCATGCAGCTCGGGCTGCTCGTACACCACCCGGTCGACTACGCGTACCGGATGCAGCAGGACGAGAAGACGATCGAGGAGCTGAAGAAGCGCTACCCCGACTGGGTTCCGGCATCGCCCGCCCCGGCCGTCACACCGTAGATTCCGAGCGGCACGAGCTTCCGGATCACCGCGGTCGGCGGCGTGTCCGCCGGTGAATCGGGCAGGTAGATCGCGAGATCCACGTCCGCCGCGACCGATGTGAACGCGAGGCCGGGTGCGCGCGGTGCGGGCGCGTAGCGGCTCTGGATCCAGTACGCGGGCCGGGCGCCCTTCGCGAGATGCGCGAGGAGCGCGCGCCACGCCGGTCCGCCGCCGGTCGCCATGACGGTCTCGCGCCCGTACACGAGCCAGAGCGCGACCTGCGGTTGCAGCTCGGCGAAGCCGCCGTCGATGACGACGACCGCATCCTCCGGGAGGCGCTCGGCGATCATCCCGACGGCGGCGAGATTGCCGGCGAAGTACGGCGCCTGCCGCTTGGCGACGATCGGGCGCGCCTGCCACGCGAACGTCACGGTAGCCAGCACGACGGCCGCGACGCGCGCCGCCGAGCGCCGCGAGTCCCACAGCGCGCCGATCACGATCCCCGCGAACAGCGCGGCGCCCGGAAGCACGATCGGCAAGTAGCGCCGCATCGACCATGGCTGGTAGTCCGCCACGCGCGGGCTCGGAACGAAGACGAGGGCAACCAACACGACGAGGATCACGGCGAGCCGCCCCGCCCGGCCGCCCCTCCGCCAGCCGACCCCGAGGCCGACGACGGCGAGCGCGAAGCCGAGGGGCGAGAGCGAGCTCGCGAGCCACCCGAGATGGCGGACCGTGTCCATGCGGCCGCCGATCCGGAGATAGAGCGCGACCATCGCGACCGTCGCACACGCAACGAAGAATCGCAGCGTCGTGCGTCCTGGAGCCCATCCCCGCCAGGCCGCGGCGATCGCGACCGAGAGGGGCAGGATGGGCGCGAGCACGAGGAGGCAGAGGATCCGCCCATCGCCGAGCGCGGGTAGCAGCGCGAGCGTGAAGCGGGCACGCGCCAGCGCCAGGTCGTTCCAGAGATACGCGACGTGATGGTTCGGCGAGCCCACCAGGCCGACGGCCGCGATCCCGCCCGTGCCGAGGGCACCCGCCACGACGGCGGCGAGCTCGCGCCGCGAGACCGGGCTCCAGAGCGCCCACCAGGCGAGCGCGCCGATCGCGAAGAGCAGCGTCTCGGCGCGCGCGACGCCGCCGAGGCCGAGCATCACGCCGGCGGCGAACGGCGCGCCGCGGCCGAGGAACACGAGCCCGCCCCAGACGAACGCGATCGTGAGCGGCTCCGACATCGCGAAGCGCCCGAACCACCAGACGGCGAAGTTGCCGAGGAACACGAGCGCCGTCGGGAGGACGGCGGCGGCCCCGAGCATCTCGCCGGCGAGGAGCGCGAGCGCCCAGGTCGCCAGGCCGATCGTCAGCGGCGCGGCGATCGGCGCCCACGACGCGCCGCCGATCGCCGAGAGGATGCCCGTCCAGCTCGACAGCAGCGGGAAGAACGCCGGCAGGGCGGTCGGCGCGTCGCGACGCTCCTTCAGGAGTCCGCCGGGGAGCCGGACGTAGGGTCCCCGGTCGAGGAATCCGACGCTCATGAAGAGCGAGCGGCGGAGATCGGCGGGAAGCCCGGGCCCGACGCCGTCGGTCACCTCGTACGCGCCGGTGCGCGCGAGATGCACGCCGGCGTCCACGTACATCGTGGAGTCGGACGCCGCCATGAACGTCTCGAACGGCGGCCACGGCCAGGCGCACGCCGCGAGCCCCGCCGCGCAGGCGGTGAGCCGCAGGCGCCGCACCGCCGCCCGGGGCGCCTCCGTCGCCGCGCGCCCGCGGAGCAGCCCGACGGCCGACGCGACGAGCGCGACGCCGCCGAGCGCCGCGGCGATCGCGCCGAGGGAGAACGCGCCCTCCCGCGCCAGCACGACCGCGACGACCGAGGTCGCCGCGAGGCCCCACCAGACGATCGCGAAGAGGTCCACCGGGGCCGGTCCGAGCCGCGCCACCGTCCAACCCGAGAGCGCCAACGGCACCAGCAGGGTCGCCGCGCGGACGACGACGGCGGGATCAGTCACGCGCCGCCGTCGAAGGAGCGGGCATGCGCGGCGCCAACCGCGCCCCGTCGGGAGCGAAGATGCGCGCGCGCCCCATGCCGCACTTCGCGAGACGGAACTGCAGCGACGTGCGCAGGACCCCGATGCCGTAGATCGTGCTGCGGCGGAAGTCGATCGACGACGCCTCGGCGAAGTACTTGGCCGGACACGACACCTCGCCGATGCTGAAGCCGAAGTAGGCGATCTGGGCCAGCATCTGGTTGTCGAACACGAAGTCGTCGGAGTTCTCGAGGAGCGGGAGCGTCTCGAGCACCCGGCGCGAGAAGGCGCGATAGCCGGTGTGATACTCGGAGAGCTTCTTCCCGAGGAGGACGTTCTGGAAGAACGTCAGAACGCGGTTGGCCACGTACTTGTACCTCGGCATGCCCCCAACGAGCGCCCCGTCCGACAGCACGCGCGAGCCGAGCACGACGTCGTACTGGCCGACCGCGACGAGCGACGCCATCGCGACCAGCAGCTTCGGGGTGTACTGGTAATCGGGGTGCAGCATCACCACCACGTCCGCGCCGCACTCGAGCGCGGCGCGATAGCAGGTCTTCTGATTGCCCCCGTACCCGAGGTTCTTCGCGTGCACGATCGTCGGGATGCCGAGTGAGCGCGCGACCTCGACGGTGCGGTCGGAGCTCCCGTCGTCGACGAGGAGGACGTCGTCGATGTAGGCGCGCGGGATCTCGGCATGGGTTTGCCGGAGGGTGAGCTCGGCGTTATACGCCGGCAACACCACGACGATGCGCTTGCCGAAGAGCATGGGACGCCGGCCTCGATACCACGAAGTTCCCGTGAGGTCTCGCCGGTGCGGACGCTGATCGTCGGCGCCTCCGGGCTCGTCGGCGGCGCGCTCCGCGCCGAGCTTCCCGAGGCGGCGGGCACCCATTTCCGGAACGCCGTACCCGGACTCGTGCCGCTCGACATCACGGACGCGGCGGGGGTCGATGCCCTCGTCGACCGGCTCCGGCCGGAGCTGATCCTGCTGCCGGCCGCCGAGCCCGCCGTCGACCGCTGCGAGACCGAGGCGGCGGAGTCGGAGCGGGTGAACGTCCGCGGCACGGGCAACGTGGCGCGGGCGGCGGCGCGGGTCGGCGCCCGCATGGTCTACTTCTCGAGCGACTACGTGTTCGACGGCGCCGCCGGCCCCTACGAGGTCGACGCCGCGCCGCACCCGATCAACGCCTACGGCCGCCACAAGCTCGCCGCCGAGGAGCTCGTGCGCGCGACGGTCGCCGACCACCTGATCGTCCGGGTGTGCGGCGTCTACGGCTACCAGCCGGAAGGCAAGAACTTCGTGATGGCGCTCGCGCGCCTCGGCGCCGCGAAGCAGCCGATGCGGGTGCCAAGCGACCAATGGGGAACCCCGACCTACGCCCCGAACCTGGCCGCCGCCGTACGCGAGCTCGCCGCGTCCGGTCACCGCGGCATCGTGCATCCGGTCGGCCCCGACTATCTGACCCGCATCGACTTCGCGCGCCTCGCGGCCGAGGTGCTGGGCCTCGACGACGCGTTCCTCGTGCCGGTGACGACGCCCGAGCTACGCCAGCCCGCGGCCCGGCCGCTGCGCGCGGGGGTCGACAATCGCTCCACGCAGTTGCTCCTGCGCGCGACGCGCCTCGTCGGTGCCCGCGAGGGCCTCGGCCTCATGCGCCGCCGCCTCGAAGCCGCTGCCGCGTCGTGAGGAGCCGATGGCGCCGTCGTGGGTCGCGCGCTGCCGGCCGGCGCGGGGGGACGCCGCGGACGTCGTCACCACGAGCGATCCCGAGCGCGTCGCCTCCTACCTGACCGACGCCGCCCGCGTGCCGGGGGGCCACACACCGGCCGTGTCCTTCCCCGGGAGCGAAGCGGCCGTCGCGGCGCTCCTCGCAGCGGGCGCGCCCGTGCTGGCCGTCGGCGCGCAGTCGTCGCTCACCGGGGGCGCGACGCCGCGCGGCGAGCGATTGCTCTCGACCGCTCGCCTGACCGCGATCGGGCCGGCCGCCCCAGGAAGCGTCACCGTCGCGCCCGGCGTCGTGCTCGCCGACCTCGCGCGGACGCTCGCGGCGCGCGGCCAATGGTACCCGCCGATGCCGACCTACGACGGCGCCACCATCGGCGGCAGCATCGCCACCAACGCCGCCGGCGCCGCGACCTGCAAGTACGGCGCGACGCGAGCCTGGGTGCGGGCGCTGACGGTCGTCCTCGCGGACGGCGGCGTCCTCGAGATCGCCCGCGGCGAGGTCGCGGCGAGCCCGACGGGCCACTTCGAGATCGTCGGCGTCGACGGCGCCACGCGCCGCGTCGACGTCCCAGCCTATCGCATGCCCCCGGTCCGCAAGCTCGCCGCCGGCTACTACGCGGCGCCCGGGATGGACCTCGTCGACCTCTTCGTCGGCGCCGAGGGCACGCTCGGCGTCGTCACCTCCGCGACGCTCGCGGTGCTGAACGAGGTGCCCGCATGGTTCGTCGCGCTGGCGCCGTGCCGGAGCGAGGCGGTAGCGCTCGCGCTCGCCGACGACCTGCGGCGGGCGGCCGCGCCGACGGCCGCCGCCCCCGTCGACGTCGACGTCGCGGCCGTCGAGTGGCTGGACGCGCGCTCGCTCGCCCTCGTGCGCGCCGACGGCGCCACCGCCCGCTTCGCGTCGCCGCTGCCGGCGGACGCCGCCGCGGCGGTGCTCCTGCAGGTCGCGCTGCCGCCGGACGTCGACGCCGCGACCGCCGCGACCCACCTCGCCCGCGCCCGCGACCCGGCGAGCGACACCATGCTCGGCCGCCTCTGCCGCCTGCTCGAGCGTCACGGCGTCCTCGCCGACGCCGTGCCCGCCCTTCCCGGCGACGACGCCGGCAGGGCACGCCTCTTCGCCCTCCGTGAGGCCGTGCCGCAGGCCGTGAACCGCCTCGTCGGCGCGGCCCAGCGCGCGATCGACCCGGCGCTCGCGAAGTCCGGCGGCGACGTCATCGTCCCCGCCGAGCGCCTGGCGGAGCTCGTCGAGCGGGCGCGCGCCGAGCTCGCCGCCCGCGACCTCGATCACGCCATCTGGGGACACCTCTCGGACGGCAACCTGCACCCGAACGTGTTGCCGCGCCGCGCCGGCGACGGCGCGCGCGCCGCCGAGGCGCAGCTCGCGATCGGCCATGCGGCGATCGCGCTCGGGGGCAGCCCCCTCTCCGAGCACGGCGTCGGCCGCAGCCCCGTGAAGCAGGCGCTCCTCGCCGCGCTCTACGGCGACGCCGGGGTGGCCGCGATGCGCCGGGTGAAGCGCGCGCTCGATCCGCGCGGCATCCTGGCCCCGGGGGTGATCTTCCCCTCGGGATCGGTGTAAGCAACGACCCGCATGCCGAGCGCCCCGCCTCCGCCCTCGCCGATCACGGCGGTCGCCGTCCCCCCGCCGGGGCTCTGGCCGACGCCCGGCCCGTCGTTCCCGAACGCCGGCGTCGCCGGTGTGGTCGCGATCGCGCTCGCGTACTTCTCGCTCGGCGTCGCCGTCGGCGGGTGGATGAGGCAGTCGCCGGGCGGGCGTCGCTGGCTGCCGTTCGTCGTCGTGCCCGGGGTGCTCGCGGGCCTCGGCTTCATGGCGTGGGTGATCCGATCGCTGCGGTGACGGCGCGCGCGACGGGGCGCGGGGAAGCGGTCGCGATCGCGGCCATCGTGGCCGGCGCGGCCGGCGTCGCCGCGCTCGTCGGGGTCCGCGGCGACTTTCCGCTGAGCGACGACTGGTCCTACGCCTGGTCGGCGCGCGCGCTCTGCGAGGAAGGCGCGCTCCGCTTCATGCCGTGGACCGGCACGAGCCTCGTACTCCAGACATGGTACGGCGCGGCCCTCTGCCACGCGTTCGGCTTCTCGTTCGAGGTGCTCCGCGCCTCGACGCTGGCGCTCGCGACCCTCGGCGCGATCGGCTTCTGGTCGCTGCTCGGGTGGGCCGGGGTCCGCGGCACGCCGCGCGCCCTCGCCGCCGCGCTCTTCGCGCTCGATCCGCTGTACGTGAATCTCGCCTTCACCTTCATGACCGACGTGCCCTTCACGGTCGCCGCCGTGTGGGCCGGCTACTGCTACGTCCGCGGCTTCGCCACCCGGCGGCGCGCCTGGCTCGTGGCGGGATCGTGCGCCGCGGCCGCGGCGCTCCTGATCCGCCAGCACGGGATCTTCGTCGCCGCCGCCGCGAGCCTCTCCGCCCTCGTCGAGCCGGATCGTCCGTGGCGCGCGCGCGTCGCGGACGCGTGCGCCGCCGGCGCGATCGCCCTCGCCGCCTCCCTCGGGTTCCACGTCTGGCTCTTCGCGATCCACGGCGCGCCGCTCGCCGTGAGCACGAAGCTCGGCGAGGCGAGCCGGATGCACCCGGCCGGCGTCGTGAACGCCGCGTTCCGCGGGCTCGAGACGCTGGCGCTCCTGGCGGCGCCGCTCGCGCTCGCGCTCCGACGCGACCTCGCGGCGCGCCACCGCCGCCTCGTGATCGCCGCGACGAGCCTGCTCGCGATCCTCGCCGTGCTGCTCTTCCTGCGCACGGGCGCCGCGATGTTCTACCTCACCAACGTCATGTACGACCTCGGGCTCGGCGCGTCGTCGCTCCGGGACACGCAGTTCCTGGCGCTGCGGCATCCGGTCGAGCTCGGCCCGGCGCTCGGCGTGGCGCTCACGCTGGTCGCGACGCTCGCCGCCGGCATCCTGACCGTGGGCTGGGCCGACGGCGTGCGGCGGCGCCGCGAGCCGGCCGCGTTCTTTCTCGCCGCGGCGAGCGCGCTCCTCTTCCTCGGGAGCCTCCTCCACGCGCGCTACTACTTCGACCGCTATCTCCTGGCCGTGCTGCCGTTCGCGCTCGCCGCGCTCGCCGTCGCGGGCCGCGCCGAGCTCGGCAAGGCCGGCCTCGCGCTCGCGGCGCTCCTCGCCTGGTACGCGATCGCGGGCACGCACGACTACCTGGCGTGGAACCGCGCGCGCTGGGCGGGGCTCGCGGAGCTCGCCGCGGCCGGCGTCGCGCCGACCGAGATCGACGGCGGCATGGAGTTCAACGGCTGGACGCTCGCCGCGACCCTGGACCGCTGGCCGACCGACGCCGAGGCCCGGCGCGGCCAACCGCCGACGAGGAAGAGCTGGTGGTGGGTCGTCGACGACCGCTTCGTCGTGAGCTTCCGGCCGCTGCCGGGATACGTGGTCCGCCAGTCGCGGCCGTACACGCGCTGGCTTCCTCCGGGCACGGGTCGCGTCGTCGTACTGGAACGCGCGGCCTCGTGACGCCGTAACGGCGGCGAGAGCCGCGCCGGAAATCGCGACGCGCCGCTGCCGGCCGCGCGACTAGGAGTCTGCGCCACGGATGCCCTGTGACGCAGACTCTTAATGATCCCCCGGCAAAGCCGGGGGAATTTGAAGAGTGAGCCGCTCAAAGCGGCTGGAATGTTGGCCGCTCACGAGCGGCCCTGTGAGCGCCCTGAAGGGCGCTGCTACCAGAGGTGCAG
Organism: Deltaproteobacteria bacterium; assembly: GCA_020848745.1. Taxonomy (NCBI): domain Bacteria; kingdom Pseudomonadati; phylum Myxococcota; class Myxococcia; species Deltaproteobacteria bacterium. The sequence goes on from JADLHM010000054.1 coordinate 71,380, forward strand.
CTGA
>JADLHM010000055.1 GCA_020848745.1 Deltaproteobacteria bacterium
CCTTGGTGACGGCGCGGGTGATGAGGGCGGTGCGCTTCTCCTGGAGCAGCTCGATCAGCCGCTCCTTCTTCGCCACCAGCCCATCGATCCGCGCCGTCTCCCGGTCGAGGAACGCGGCGATGGCGCGTTGCTCGGGTTCGGGGGGAAGCGGGTGCTTCAGGTTCTCTGCGAACGCTTCCGGGACTCGCTTCTGCCCTCCTGCGCCATACATCTCGGCCTCCCCCAGCCGTCGAAAGGCGTCGGACAGAGTGACGTAGAACAGATACTGGCCGTCTACAGCGTCGAGCGCTCGCAGTACATGCAGCTCGGTAGTTCCGAAGGCGATGCCATTTGTCAGGCCGGCTGCCAATGCCCCTTTGCCGTTCTCGAAGCACGGCGTGATCTTGGCGACGACAACATCCCCGTTCGCGAAGTACGTGTATCCTGAGCCAACGTCAGCCAATGGTTTGATTCTGGAGAGATCCAGTCCGCCATACTCGCCGACAGCTTCCATTGGCACGAATGAGACCTCAGCGTCATGTGCGAGTCTGCGCGCTGCGAGCGGCGACGGATTCAGCTCAACGCCGAACTTCAGCCGCTTCACCTCCCAGTGCGCCGGAATTTCCCGCAGCCACTCGACGCCGGAGTCCTTGTAGGTCGGGTATGGCTTGAGGCGTCGCAGCGCGCTCATTGCCACGGACCTCCCGGCGGCCACGCGCCTGCGCTGGTTCCCTTGCCGCGCAGGTCGTTGAGCACCGGCGAGAGGAAGGCATGCAGCACGCGCGCGCACTCGTCGGCGAAGTCGGCCGGAACGTCGATCCGTGCGCGGCGGACGAACGCGCGCACTTGTGCCGGACGCGAGGGGTTGTCCCAGTAGTCCCGCGTGAGCGCGAGCGGCGCATCCTGCGGAATCGACGTATGGCGGCGCTCGAACGTGCGCCGCACTGCCTCAGTGAGCGTCGCGCGGTCGAACGCAAATCGCGATGCAAGGTAGTGCAGGTCGAAGAAATCCTTGATCCGGCTGTTGCGATCACCGAGCACCACCATCGCCTCGAACTTCTCTGCCACCACCGTCTCGCGGGGATAGGCGAACAGCTCGGGCGCGGGAAAGTCGAGGAGCGTCGGGAAGATGCAGGGCTGCGGCGGTGGCCAGACCTCGTCGGCCACGCCCATATCGATCTGCAGCATCAGGCGCGCTTGCCCGCAGCGCGCGCGCAGCGTGGCGCGGGTGCCGGCGTACTCGTCCTCGGCGCGAATCGCTTCGAGGCGAAGGCGTTCGCCGTCGAAGTCGATGCCGTCGGGTGGTGCCGGTGTGGCGACGATCATCTGCAGGTCGTGACGGATTGCGTCGAACGTGCCGTCGCCCCGGCGCAGCAGGTCGAGGTCGAGCGTCGCCCGGTAGGGCCGCTCCGACCAGAGTCGCAGGAGCATCGCCCTCTTGAGCACGAACCGGTCGCGTCGATCAGAGACGGCGAGCCGGTAGAGGAAGCGCTCGAGGCAGTAGCTGGTGAGCAGCGTCTGGTAGTCGTCACCCGTCTGTCTCGCCCGGTTCAGCAGGCGTGCGGCCACCGAGGCGGCAAGGTTGGCCATGCCAGCGCGCGTCATGCGATCGCGTCCAGGTAGGGCTGCATGACCCGGGCAACCCGGCAGATCCGGGCAAAGCGGGCAAGATCGTTCGCACCGCCGCGGTGCTTCCGACTGAAGTCGCGCAGTGCCTCCACGGCGACGTCGATGCCGATCTTGTTGCGGTACTTGAAGCAGTCGGCCACCGTCTTGGCGGCCGAATAGACCCGCAGGGTGACGCCCTCCGCCCGGCGTTCCTCGATGCCTTCCGTGAGCGCCTCGCCGGAGAAGCGTGCGATCCGCAGGCGCGGGTAGTCGAGCCGCGGGCGGCGCGCCTTCTCGGGAAGCGCGACCCAGACCTCGGCCGGCGATTGCGTGGTGAGACCGTGGAGTCGTAGCGCCGTGAGCAGGCAGAAGATGCCGTCGGGAACGCGGGTGGCGACTTGCGCCAGCGTGTGCTCCGCCGTGATCGAATGGCGAGCAGCGACATAAACGCCCCGAGCCTCTCGCACCACCAGTCCCTGGTCCACGAGGCGAGCAAGCTGCGCGCGGGTAATGTCGTAGGCCGCGAGATCCCTGGGGCGCGTGATTCCCTTCTGCTCGATGAGCCGCAGCGCTCGTTCCTTGATCGGTTTCGCCATGGTTCCCGGATGATACGAAACGTCGGGGGTTGTCGACAAGCCCCGACGTATCAGTACTAGGCAGTACGGCGCAAAATGTCGGCCCTTGCGAGCATTTGCCGACATTCCGCGTAGTCAGCTCACCCGCCCCCCCGTCACCTCCGCCAGCATCCGCACGATGTCGCCCTCGATGGCGCGGATGTCGGCCTCGATCGCCTCGAGCGGGCGGGGCGGGGTGTAGCGATAGAAGTAGCGGTTGAAGTTGATCTCGTAGCCGATGACGCCGACGCGGCCGTCCCGCGGGTCGCGCTTCCGGATGTCGATCCAGGCGTCCGGCACGTGCGGGCGGACCTCGCGGTCGAAGAAGGTCCGCACGCTCGCCGGCACGCCATCCGCTCCGGCGGGATCGTCGCCATCGGGGAGCGGCACGCTCTCGGTGTCGCGCAGCTCGGGATCGGGCTCGGGGTTGCCGTCTTTGTCGCGGCAGATCGCGGCGGTTTCGTCGCGCTCGGAGAGGGCCGACAGGATCGCCTTCCCGGCCGGCGCCGGGAGTTTGAGGCCAGCCTTGCGGGTCGCGGCGCCGAGTGCGCGCTCGAACTCGTCGCGGTCCTTGAAAAGCGTCTCGGGCAGGCCGCGCAGCAGGGCGCGGATGGCATCCTGGAGCTTCCGTCCTTCGGCCTGTTCCTCGGCACCGGCGGCGCCCTTCTTCTTCGACTGGGCGAGATTCTGGAATCCCTTCTCGTCGTCGAGCCGCGCGATGCGCTCGGGCGTCGCCTGGAAATTGAGCCGCAGCGGTCGCTCGACGGTGATCTTGCGGAGGCCGAAGTGCGTGGTCGGGAAGACACGGCTCACGACCAAATCTTCTTCTTCCTTCCCGTCCTTCGTGATCCGGCGCGTGTCGCCGTCCCGGAAGTCGGCGAGGATCCTCAGGATGTCCTGCGCGCGCTCCGGCGGAATCTCGCGGCGTTTGTCGCCGAGGCTCTTGCGCATCGGCACCCAGAAGCCGCTCGCGTCGATGAGCTGGACCTTGCCCTCGCGGGCCGCCGCCTTGCGGTTGGTCACGACCCAGACATAGGTCGCGATCCCGGTGTTGTAGAAGAGCTGCTCCGGCAGCGCGATCAGCGCCTCGAGCAGGTCGTGCTCCAGGATGAAGCGCCGGATTTCGCTCTCGCCGCTGCCGGCGTCGCCCGTGAACAGCGGCGAGCCGTTCATGATGACGGCGATGCGCGAGCCGCCTTCCTTCGGTTCCTTCACGTGCGCCAGCATGTGCAGCAGGAACAGGAGCTGGCCGTCGCTGATCCGCGGCAAGCCCGGGGCGAAGCGACCCGAAGCGCCGCGCTCGTGCTCGGCCCGCACGGCGTCCTCGTCGCGCTTCCAATCCTTGCCGTAGGGCGGGTTGGCGATCAGGTAGTCGAAGCCCCGGCCGGCGTGCCGGTCGTTCGACAGCACGGTGCCGTAGGCGATGTTGTCGGCGTCGCGTCCGGTCGGGTCCTTCATGAAAAAGTCCGACTTCGAGACGGCCCAGGTTTCCGGGTTCACCTCCTGCCCGAAGAGGTGCATCTCCGCGTTCGGGTTGATCGCGGGCCGCAGCAGATCGCCGTTCTTGCGCAAGCCGACGGTGACGTGCTCCTTGGTGATCATCAGCATGCCGCCTGAACCGCAGCAGGGGTCGTATACCGTGCAGACGACGCCCTTACGGCGCATTCGCGCTTCGTCGCCGGCCAGCATCAGGTCCACCATCAGGTGAACCACGTCGCGCGGCGTGAAGTGCTCGCCGGGGTTCTCGTTCAGCGCCTCGTTGAACTTGCGGATCAGCTCTTCGAAGATCGTGCCCATCGTCGGGTTGTCGATTCTGTCCGGGTGCAGGTCGACCTTCTTGAAGCGCTCGAGCACCTGGAACAGCAGCCCCGCTTCGTCGAGCTTGCTGATCGTGTTGTCGAAGTCGAACTTCTCCAGCACCTCGCGCATGTTGGGGCTGAAGCCGGCGATGTAGTTGCGCAGATTGGCGGCGAGGTGCGGCGCGTCGGCGAGGAGCTTCTCGAAGTCGTACCGGGAGGTGTTGTAGAAGGCGAACCCGGATGCACGCCGGAGCTGGGCATCGAGATCCCCGAGCCCCTGGCCCTTGAGCTGCGCTCGACGCTTGAGAACAGCGTCTTTCGTGCCAGCAAGCACGCAATCCAGGCGGCGGAGTACCGTGAGGGGTAGGATCACGTCCTGGTACTTCCCGCGCTTGAAAGTGTCGCGGATGAGGTCCGCGACCCCCCAGAGGAAGCTGACGATCTCGCTATGGTTCACGGGCACACGCTCCGGTCCAGTCTTGGTTCTCGCAACGAGCCCTCGGGCTGTCTAACGTCTGGCGAGTCAGCCGCGCGTCGTCGAGCACGTGGGTCGCGAACGCGTGCCGGACCCCCGCATCATACGGACTTCCGCGGCATCGCGCTTCGCTCGCGTTCATCGCGCGACAGGGCGTCCCACCAGTCGAATCCCGGCTCCTTGGGGCACACGCGGCTGATCTCCCGACTGATGGCGGCGAAGCGTCCGATCTCCGGATAGAGGAGGGGTTTCCCGCTGGTCATCAACGCGACCGTGATCTGCCGTTCGGGATCGGCCCAGCCCAGGACGGTGATGAAGCCGATGTGGCCGAAGGCATGGAACGTGTCCGGCCCCCAGAAGCTCATCCAGCGGCTGCCGAGCATGAATCCCATGCCGTAGCGTACCGGCATGGCGAGCGAGAAATCGAACTCGAGATACGACTGCTCGGAGACGGCACGCCGGATCGTGCGGGGCTCGAAAATACGGACACCGTCGAGCTCGCCGCCGTTCAGCAGCAGCTGGTAGAAGCGGCTGAGCTCGTTGGCGGTCGCGATCACGTTGCCCGAGGGGACGATGGCGGTCAGATACCGAGGATCGTTGCCCAGCTCGGGAACGCGCTCGAACTCGACGCCGAGGAAACGGCGGAAGATCCACGAGACGGGGGGGAGTACGGGAAGGCCGGTGAAGTGATTCGAGGCGACCCGATCGACGTCCTCGGGCGCGACGCCGTAGTTCATCCAGCGAAATCCGAGCCGCTCCAGGATCTCGCACGCGAGCACGGTGCGAATGTCGTCGCCGGTGACGCGACGGACGATCTCGCCCAGGAGAAATCCTCCACTGATGGCATGGTAGGCGAGCCGCCGTCCGGCTCGCGAGACGGGCCGGGCGGCACAGAGCATGCGCAGGATCTCGGCGGGCTCATTCAGCAGGTCGAGGCGCATCGCCTCGGGCGGAATGTTGGGGACGCCCGCGCGGTGGGTGAGGACGTGCCGGATGGTGATCCATCGCTTCCCGTGCATCGCGAACTCCGGAATGTATTCGCACACCGGGTCGTCGAGATGGAGCAGGTGCTGCTGGTCGAGCAGGTGGATCAGCATCGCGGTTACGGCCTTGCTTGCGGAGAAGACGTTGAAGGGCGTATCCGGCGTCGCGAGCGTCCGCTGACCGTCGGCCGGATCGTGCGGACCTCCACCTTTCGCATAACCGATGGCCCGGTCGATCACGACCTTGCCCCGGCGACGGATGCAGAGCTGCATGGCCGGGTGCACCCCGGCCGCGTAGAGCGACTCGACGGCCCTCCAGATCGCGTCGATGCCCGCGCCATCGAGCCCCACGGAGCGCGGATCGACCTCCCGGTCGGTCGCGATCGTCGTCACCGATTCGATGGATCCCGAGACGGGGACGCGGGTGACCAGAGAAAGCATTGCGGATTCTCGCACGAACTCGGCTACCGTGCCAGGAGCCGCACCGCTCTGATCGCCTTCGACCATCACGGCGCACACGTGCGCTTGCCGATCCTGCGTCGCGACCGACTGCTATTCGCACGACGCGAAGGTGCAGAAGCCGTCCATGAACTTGCCGTCGCAGTAGTGGCACCAGTAGAGGGTGTCGTCGTTGCAGTCCGCGTCCGGGCAGACCGACGGTCCGCCCGGACCGCCGCAGAAGGTCGGCGGCAGATTGCCCATGTTGCCGCAGCAGCTGCTCGCGGTCGCGAAGCATTCGGGGTCGGACGCGATCCGCTCGGGCGTGCAGCAGGTCTTGAGCTGGGGATGGCAGCACTCGGTCGGCCCGCAGCCCGCCGGATCGCCGGGCGCGCAACCGCAGGTGCAATCTCCCCGGCAGCCGCCGGGACACGGTGAGTCGTCGGTGAGCTCGCACTCCTCGTTGGGATCGAGCTTGCCGTCGCCGCACTGCCCGCAGCCGCCGCAGTCGGGCTCGCAGTACCCGGGACGGGGTGCGCTCAGCGCGTTGCAGATTTCGCGATCGTTGCCGTCGCAGATCTCGCCGGGCTCCTTCACGCCGTTGCCGCACATCGGGCCCTGCCGGCACGTGCAGTCCGACAGGCACGTGCCGGGGCACGCGCCGTCCGCGGCGCCGTCGCACTCCTCGTCGCCGTTCACCTTGCCGTCGCCGCAACCGCGCACCTCGACCGAGGCGCAGGCCGTGCCGAGATACGGCGCGTCGGGATCGGTGCGGATCGAGACGCTCATGGCGTCCGTGCCGACGTCCTCCTCGTCGGCCTCGTAGGTGACGGTCGGCGCGACGGTCTCGAACACGCCGCCCTCGTTGCCCATGCCGTCCTTCAAGAGGCCGGCCGACGTCGTGCTGGTCCACGCATGGCGGAGCTCGCAGTCGCCGGTGTTCTCGACGTGCGGTGTGAGCACGACGGCCTCTCCGTTCTCGAGCGACGAGGTCGGCGGAGTCACCGTCGGCTTGCCGGCGTAGGCGAGGTGCGAGTCGCCGATCATGTGGAAGGTCGCGGGCGGCAGGTCGACGCGGCGGATCCCCTTCGGGGCGAGCCGCTTGACGGGCGCCGGATCGATCTTCACCGAACGCGCGAACGCGTCGCCGGTCGTCAGCAGGTGCTCCGCAATGTCCGGCACGAGCTGCCCCGTGACGACCCTTGCGAACGTCGTGCTCGTGGAGCCGACGTAGCCGAAGAACGTTCGCGCTCCCTTCTGGCGGAAGACGGCCGCTTCAACCGGGTCCTCGGCGCTGTGGCACTGGCTCGCGTAGACGAAGCCCTTGTCGAACTGCCCGCCGATCCGCCTCAGATACTCGGGCGCAAAGGCCCAGACGTTGAGGCCGCCCCCGTGGAGCTCTTCCGGGATGCCGATCACGAACGTCTCGTAGCGCTTGGTGGGGTCGGCGAAGGTCTGGTCGAACGCCTCCATCTCGGTCGCGGTCTGATCGGTCACGATCTCGACGTGGCCGTGGTCGTCCAGGAATCCGTGGGTCGAGAAGAAGAGCGCCGACGCCGAGGTGACGTCGAGCACGGACGCCAGCGTGAGCTGCTTCACCGTCGTGGTGATCGGCAGGCACGAGTCGTCGAAAGCGGTCTTGGCTTTCGGCCAGTCGTCGGTGACCGGAAAGTATGCCGTCGTGAGGATGATTGCCTTCCGGTTGCCGATCAGGGTGCGGTCGGGCGCGGGAGGGCACGTCGCGGCACGGGCGCCGGCAGGTTGCGCGCGCCCGGCCGGTGGCGCGACGCCGCCTTCGTCGCGAGTGGCCGCGCCCTGCGTGACCGACGCGGTGTCGCTCGGCCGGGCGCTCAACAGGATGCCCCCCTGGAGGCCGGACGCGTAGCGGATCACGATGTCGAGGCCGTTGGCGCCGAGCCGCGCCTCGGCGACGCCGGGGAGCGCGGCGATCGCGCGGAGCGCGGCGAGTCGGGCGTTCAGCGAGTCGTCGAGGAGGGTCCGCTGCTCGGTCCAGATCCGGAGCGCGGCGTCCTGGGCGGCGAAGAGCGTCGTGACGTCGGCTTCGGTGAGCTCCGGCACCACCGGGATGCGGATCGGCGCGGAGGCGACGACCGTCCCGCCGACGGTTGCCTGCGCGACGAACGTCTGCTCGCCGAGCGCCGGCCCCGTCACGGTCGCGGTGCACGCGCGGAGGCCGTCGCCCGCGACGAGGTCGCCGCTCGCGGCGCCGCCGTCGTCGACGAGCAGGCAGACCGGCGGATCGACGGGCACGCCCGCGTCGAGACGGCGCACCGCCGCGCCGCCGCCGTCCGGCACGAGGCCGGCGGCGAGGCTCGCCTGGAAGACGAGGCTCGTCGGCGTGGCCACGGTGACGGCAGGCGGCATCGCGCGGAGCGTTCCCGTCAGCAGGCACGGCGATCCCGGATGCTTCTTCGGGAGGCCGTACTTCACCGCCTTCGGCTTCGTGGGCGGTTTCGTCGGCGGTTTGCCGAGGCGTTCGAGCGGCAGCAGCGCGCACGCGACGTCGTCGTCGGCGCGCAGCCGCGCCGTGAAGGTGGCGGGCAGCGGCGGCACCAGGAGACCCGAGCCCTTCGCTGCGAAGCGGCGCTTCTTGAGGTCGATCACGAGCTGCGAGACGCCGGGCGTGCGACTCGGCCCCTTGAAGGTGAGCTTCGTCTTCGTGCGCTTGAAGTCGGCGGCGCTGAGTCCGAGCGTCACGCCGTCGAGCTCGAAGACGATGCGGGATGCCGCCGCGAGGTCGAGCCCGGCGGGGTCGCGCGCGTCGAGCTCGCCCTTGATGGCGAACGCATCGCCTTTCGCGGGGTGCACGACCACGCCCACGGACTTGATGGTGAGGGCGGGGGCGGCGGCCGGAATCAGCAGGACGAGGAGCACCGCACCGAGGACGGAGGAACGCGAGTCGGGCGGGAGGGGTCGCGGCATGGAGCACCGGACGAAACGTCCTTCCGCTAGCATGGAAGTACGGCGCGAGGCGACCGGAATCTACCCAGCCGCGACCCGGACACCTCGCGAGCACCTCGTCGACGGCTCAGCGGCGCCGCCGCCGAGCCGTCCGGGGCATGAGACCGCTCAGCAGCAGTTCCTCGGCTTGTCGAATCGCATCGCTCGGCGAGAGGCCGACCGCGGCGAGAAACGCGGGATCCATCACGCGCTGGACGGCCGCGAAGAACACCTCGGCGGCCAACCGGCTGTCGAAGCGCCGAAACGCTCCTTGCCGAATGCCGTCCCGGATGAGCGCCTCGGCCTCCTTCCGGCGTACGGCCTGGTGCCGCTGCAAGAGGCGCTTGGCCGCAGGAAAGGCCGCGACGTCGGCGAAGAACGACTGGCTCGCGCCGCGCAGCTCGGTCACTCCGGGCTCGACCAACGCGACGATGCGCTCGCGGATGTCGTGACGCGCCGACGACGCCTCGATGCCCTTGCGGCGAATACGGGCCAGGCAACGGTCCAGCACCCGCAACACCAAAGCGGGCTTGGTCTCGGCCAGCTGATAGAGCGTCTGACGCGAGCAGCGAAGGCGGCGGACCAGATCGCCGATCGTGACCTTGCGGAAGCCCTCGCCGAGGAAGATCTGCTCCAGCCCTTCCAGGATCTGCTCGGCGCGCGGCGATGCTCTCGTTGACTTCACAGCTGCGGCCCGCTACCCCACAGGTAACAGGCGTACCAGAATCGTGCAATTGGTACACCGGAGGCTCGGCTGGAATGCGTGCGATGGCCAGCGAAGGTCGACCGTATTGGAACATGGACGTCGAGCCGTGGCTCGGCGGCGAGCGCATCGCGACGCTGCAGCTCGAGCGGCTCCGCGCCCGCGTCGGGGGACTTCTCGACCACGCACCGTACTTCGCGCGCCGCCTACGCGAACGTGGCGTGACCCGACCTGCCGACATCGGCTCCCTCGCGGATTGGCAGCGGGCGCTGCCGCCGTTCACCAAGGCGGATTACCGCGATCTCTTCGAGGCCTGCGGCGGCGATGTGTACCGCCTGCTCGACGACACGCTGCCGGTTCCGCTCGAAGACCTCGTCTGCATGGCCGCCACCTCGGGAACCACCGGCGATCCTCAGCCCTATCCTTTTACGCGGAGCGATCTCGATGACCTGTGGGGAGAGTTCATGCGCCGGGCGCGCTGGCGAGCCGGGGTGCGACCGGGCGATCGTCTCGTCCACGCCTTCGCGCTCTCGATGTTCGCCGCCGGCGTCCCCCCGCTGCAGTCGAGCCGTGACGACGGCACGATGACGATCCCGGTCGGCGCCGAGGGCGGAGTCGCGCGCATTCTCAAAACGGCAAAGTTCTTCCGCGGCAACGTCCTGTCCTGCACCCCGTCCCTGGCCGAGCACATGATCGAGCGTGCGCCGGAGATCCTCGGCGAAGTGATCGCGTCGCTCGGCATCAAGGTGCTGCTGTGCGGCGGCGAACCAGGAGCCGGCATCCCCGAGGTGCGCAAGCGCATCGAGTCGGCGTACGGCGCACGGCTCTTCGACGCCGGCGCCGGGTTCGGCGTCTCCTGTCGCCATCCGGAGTACCAGGGAATGCACTGGGTCGCCGATGACCTCGCGATCTACGAGCTCATGGATCCGCACAGCCACGAGTCGGTCGCGCTCGCCGACGGCGCCGAAGGCGAGGCGGTCTTCACCACCCTCGTCGGCGGCGGGCTCGGCTGGACGCGCCTCACGCTCGGCGACATTCACCGCATCGAGGTATCGCCGTGTCCCTGCGGCGCGACGGGGCTGCGGTATCGCATCATCGGCCGCGTCGACGACATGCTCAAGGTGAAGGGCGTGATCGTCTACCCGGCCGCCATCGACAGCGTGATCGCGAGCTTCATCCCGCGTGTCACCGGCGAGTTTCGCATCCTCCTCGACGAGCCGCCGCCGCGCGTCGTGCCGCCGCTCACGCTGCGCGTCGAGCGCGGCGAGCATACGGCGGACTCCGATCTCGCCGCGCTCGAGGCGGACGTGCTCCGCGCGATGAAGGAGCGACTGAAGATCACGCCGCACATCCTCTGGGCCGCGCCCTACGAGTACGAGCGAAGCTCCCACAAGACTCGCTTCATCGAGTTGACCGGCAAGGCGCCCGTGCGCCCGAGCTGAAGGAGACGGCCATGGACTACCCGAGTGACAGCCTCATCGACGACCAGCGCGAGCTCGTGGCCGCGGCGCGAAGCTTCGCGGCGCGCGTGCTCAGACCGGCCGGCATCGAGCTGGATCGGATGCCGGCTGCCGAAGTCGCGGCGCGCGACTCGCTGCTGTTTCGCACCGTGCGCGAAGCCGGCATGCTCGGCTACACGCGCATGGGGGGAACCCCCGAAATCGGCGGCATGGGACTCTCGCCGCTCGATCGCTACCTCGTGCTCGAGCAGCTCGGCTGGGGCAGCACGGGCATCACGGCAGTGGTCTTTCTCGCGTCGACCCCCGCGGAGGTCGCGCTTCTCAGCGGCGATCCCGGGGTGATCGCCGAGATCGCATTGCCGTACTATGCCTGCGAGGACGGCTCGCTCATCGGGTGCTGGGCCATCACGGAGCCGGACCATGGCTCCGACACGCTCGGCAGCCTGCGACCCGAGCTCGACGTGCGGGCGAGGGGGCAGGTCATTGCGCGTCGCAGCGGCGACGATTGGATCCTGTCGGGGCAGAAGTCGGCGTGGGTTTCGAACGGGCCGATCGCGACGCACGCGATGCTCAACGTCCAGCTCGACGCCAACGGCAACATGAGCGACAGCGGCGTTTGCCTCCTGGCGCTCGACCTGCCCGGCGTCGGCCGCGGCAAGCCGCTCGAAAAGCACGGCATCCGTTCCCTGCCGCAGGGCGAGCTCTTTTTCGACGACGTGCGAGTCCCGGCGCGAAACATGGTGATCGGACGGGAGGGGTACGCGGGGTACATGCACAGCCACCTGTCGGCATTCAACGCCGGCGTCGGCTGCGTTGCTACCGGCCTTGCGCGAGCCGCCTACGAGTGCGCGCGTGATTACTGCGGCGCGCGCACGCAAGGGGGGCGGCCGATCTTCGAGCACCAATCGGTACGGGCACGCTTGTTTCGCATGCACTCGCTCGTGCAAGCGTCCTTCTCGCTGTCACGCGACGCCTGGGTCACCAACCTCACGCGCATCGAGCGCGGCGAAACGCCCAGGCTCGAGCTGTCCATCACCTCGAAGGTGTTCTGTACGCAAGCGGCCCTCGAGGTCGCGACGCTCGCCGTGCAGCTCCACGGCGGCAACGGTATGACGAAGGAGTACCCGGTCGAAATGTTCTTGCGGGATGCCACGGCCTTGACCGTCGCCGACGGCGAGAACGCGTTCCTGACGCAGATCGCTGCGTCGCTGCTCTGAGCGATCGAGAGGCCCACGATGACCGACGACATCCTCGCACGACTGAGGCGTCTGGAGGACCGCGAGGCCATCCGGGTTCTGCAGGCCACGTACTGCTTCCTCGTCGACGACGGCCGCTTCGTCGAGCTCGTCGAGCAGCACTTCACCGAAGATGCATGCTGCGACTTCCGCGACGTCACCGGCGCCATGGTGCCGATGGTATCGCGGGGACGAGGGGAGATCCTCGAGTTCTTCACGAACGTCGTCGGCGCACTGCTCGACGACATGTCTCACACGGTGCACAACGAGCGGATCCGCATCGACGGCCGCACCGCCGACGCCGAGTGCTACTTCGAGCTGACCGCCGTGGAGCGACTCAGCGGAAAGGCCCTGGTCGGAGCGGGGCGCTATCTCGACCGTTACCGGCGCGACGGCGAGGCGTGGCGCTTCGCTGAGCGCAAGGCGCGCATGTTCCACCTGACCACGCTCGAAGATGGCTGGGCGCGCCGGCGCCTGCTGCCGGCGCTGACCGGTGCAAAGGAGTGACGTGATGGAGTTCACCGAGGTGATCGGCATTCGCCGCTCGATTCGCTTCTTCGACCCGGATCGAGCGGTGGAGCGCGAGAAGATCCAGAAGATCCTGGAGGCGATGCGGCTCGGCTCCTGCGCGATGAACGCCCATTGGCTGCGCGCCGTCGTCGTTCAGCGAGACGAGCTCGACCCGGAGACGTTCGAAAAGCTCAAGATTCCGGTCGCCGGAGTGATCATGGAGCTCGCGCCGGTCCACATCTATTGCTACGGGGACCCGACCGTGATCGCGCGCGACCGCGGCGCCAGCCCGAAGCAGCTGATCGACGTCGGCGCGCTCGCGCCGAGTCACGGCTGGACCTACCGGTTCGTCGACGAGCTCGTGTGGCCGCAAATCCTCGAGCCGATGACCCACAATCCGGCCTATCCGGTCGCCATGGCGTTCGACAACGGCGGCTGCGCCACGCAGGGGCTGCTCATGGCGTACGAGGAAGGGCTCGGCGCCTGTTGGACGGCGTTCAACGTCGACGCGGCAAAGGAGGCGTTCGCGATACCCGACGAGTGGATCCCGCACTACCTGCTCAACGTCGGCTATCCCCTGGAATCGCGCGAGGCGGGTGGGCAGCGCCCGCGCCCCCCGTTCGAGCAGCTCTATTTCGAGGGCCGCGTCGGTCGTCCGTTTCGGCGGGACGAAAAGGTCGTGGCGGAACTCGAGCGGCGAAGGATGATCCAAGCGCCCGCGCCGTTTCCCGATCGCCCGCAGGAGCTGCGCCGACTCGCGCAAAAGCTGGGGCTTCCCGAGTGACGGCGGCTCTCGAGCGGCCCCTCGAGAGCTGCGAGAGCGTCATCGCGTGGGCCGAGGGCTTGCGCGGACAGTGGGGCGGAGACCCTCTCGGCGAGGATCCGCAGAAGCTCGCCACGCTGGCCGCGTTCTGCGAGCTCGTCGGCATGGACGCCGACGCGTTGGTCGCGTTCTGTTTCCTCCGCAAGCGCGCGACCGGTGAGCGGTTCGCGAGCGCGCGCCGCCGCGACGAGATTCTCGCGCGTCTGAAGGAATTCGAGTCTGCCGCCGGCCGCGGTGTGGAGGCGAGGCGACGCCGCAGTCACGTCGTCTCCTTCCTTTCGCACAACGGAGTGCTGATCTATTGAAGCAGGCTGAACCCGGCCTTCAGCGAGACGTCCCCGGCATCCCCGTGCGAGGAGGTCGAGCGTTGGACCGAGCGCGACCCGGCACGTAGGTTGTCGCCATGACAGAGTCCGCGAACCCCTTTGCATTCGACGCGACGCTCGAGGCCGTCGAGGCCATGGTGCGCGACTTCTGCGCGCGCGAGGTGGAGCCCGCGATCGCCGACCTCGAAGCCGGGCGGCAGTCTCCGTACGCGCTGGCGCGGCGCATGGCGGAGGTGTTCCAGATCGAGGCCATGATCGCGGAGCCGCTACGGAGCCGGTCGGCGCGGCGAGCGCGCGGCGAGTCGCCCGCGTCCGGCGGCAGCGCCCCGTTCAACCCGATGGGCGATCCCGGCACGGCCGCCGTCTTCGCCAAGGAACTGGCGCGGGTTTCGCCTGGTTTCGCGCTGTGCGTCGTGGCGAACTTCGGCTGTGGCGCCACCATCGCGGCGCGCGGGGACGCCGAGTTGATCGAGCGCTGCGCGCTGCCGGTGCTGTCGTTTGCCAAGATCGGCTGCTGGGGCCTCACCGAGCCCGGCACGGGCTCTGACGCCTTCGCCATGCGCACGACCGTGCGCATGGATGGCGACCACGTGGTCGTGAACGGGGCGAAGACCTTCGTGTCCAACGCGCCTTGTGCGGACGTGCTGCTGATCTACGCGCGCTTCGACGACGGGCGCCCGCGCGATCCGCACGACAAGGCCGCCGTCTTTCCCGTCGTCGTCGAGCGGGGCGCGGCGGGGCTCACGCAGGGGCCGCCGATGGCCAAGATGGGCATGCACGCGTCGCCCACCGGCGAGATCGCACTCGACGAGGTGCGCGTGCCGCGCGGCTGCCTGCTCGGCGATCCCGAGCGGCCGCAGCGCGCCGCCGCCGAGCAGACGCTGGCCAGCGAACGCCTGACCGTGGTCGCCATGGCGCTCGGGGTCATCGAACGCTGTCTCGACGATGCCCTGCGCTACGCCGTGGAGCGCGAGCAGTTCGGCCGGCCCATCGCGGCCTTTCAGCTGACGCAGCAGAAGCTCGCGCGCATGTACGTCCAACGCGAGAACGTCACGAATCTGCTCCTGAAGTGCATCGCCCTCGATCGGACCGGGGCGGCGCGTCCGCGCGACGTCAGCGCCGCCAAGTGGTACGCCACCGAGTCGGCGCTCGCGGCGGCCGACGACGCCATCCAGATCATGGGGGGCGCCGGCTACGTGCAGGGGCACGCGCCCGAGCGGCTGTACCGTGACATGCGCCTGTGGACCATCGGCGGCGGCACCAGCGAGATCCAGGTGCTCACCATCGCCAAGGACTTGCTGCGCGACCACGGTCTGCGGGCCGAGCTGAACGGCGACTGGCGGCGCGAGTCGTGATCGGCGTCGCGGGGAGCGCCCGCTACGACCGTTTCTGGTGAACCGAGAAGGTGAGGAGCGGGATCTCCCCGTACGCGGCGAGGATGCGGTTGTCGGAGGGATAGCAGTCGTGCCGCAGCACGAGGGAGCACTGCGAAGCGAGCGTCGCGTCGATGTAGTCTTGCGTTACGTCGTAGTTGACGTTCGAGGCTCCCTTCCAGAAGGCGTGATTGACCGGATGCTGCACGTTCGAAAGCGCGATGACGATGCTCCCGCCGATCCGGGTGACGGCGACCATCTCGCGCATGGCCCGCCCCGGATCGCGTGCGACGTGCAGCGTCGCGAAGGAAAACGCCACGTCGTAGGCGTTCTGCCCGAGCGCCCCGAGGTCGTGGATGTCGCGCTCGACGGGCGTCACCGCGGGCGTCGCGAGCGCCGTCGCCTGCAGGACCTCGAGACACCGGGCTTGCGTATCAATCGCCGCGACCGCCAATCCCCTCTGCGCGAGGAAGGAGGACCAGTAGCCGTAGCCGGCGCCGCAATCGACGACCGAGCGGACCGGTCCGGGAAGCCGCGTGAAGATCTCGGCGACGACGCGGTCATAGTAGACCGCGTAGATCATCCTCCAGAAGAACTCGTGGTAGCGGACCTCGTCCGCGGGCACGACGTTCTTCATCCGCGCCAGGAGCGCGTCGCAGTCGGTCATCGCAGGCGATCCGAATCGCGCACGGCCCTCTAGCTACCCCCGCCTCGGCGGAGCCGCAACGGCGCGCGGATCAGCCGCGCGCTTTCGGACGGGCGCTGGGTGCGCGCACGGCCGTGCGCGTCGGCTGCATCCGCTTGTCGGTCCGCATGTCCATCGTCCGCCCGAAGGTCGCGAGCGGCGCGGTCGCCGTGTCGGTGGGGAGACATAGTACCAGTAGCGTAGCCTCGATGTCTCCTGCGCCAATGTGGTGACAGATTCACGACGGGTGACTTCGAGCAACGGCCCTCGCCCGCTGCATCAGCGACGGACATTTCGATCGCCACCTGCACCGCACGCGCGCCCGCAACGGCGAGCGCCGTGGCCTCGGCTACGCCTCGCTCGCGATCGCCCAGATCCGGGGTGTCGTCGAAGCCTTCGCCGATGAGCGACAAGGGGCGCCGGCCCGCGTCCCGCCACGGCCGCGCGGACGATTCGTCCAGAGTACCTTCCGAGCCGCGTGCGCGTACGTCATAAGAGTGGGCGCGCATGTGGATCGTCCGACTCGCGCTCCGCCGGCCGTTTTCCGTGGCGGTCATGGCGCTGCTGATGACGGTGCTGGGCACGCTGTCGTTCGGACTGATGAACGTCGACATCTTCCCCGCGATCGATCTCCCGGTCGTGCTCGTGGTGTGGAACTACCCGGGTCTCTCCGCGACCGACATGGAGCGGCGGGTCGTCCTGCTGAGCGAGCGGGCGTTCTCCACCACCGTGAACGGCATCGAGCACATGGAGTCCTCGTCGTTCGCCGGCATCGGGATGATCAAGGTCTATTTCCATCCCGGCGCCGCGGTGGGCGGCGCGATCGCGCAGATGAGCTCCGTCGCGCAGACGGTGCTGCGGATCATGCCGCCGGGCATCCAGGCGCCGAACGTCATCGACTACAACGCGGCGAACGTCCCCGTCGCGCAGCTGAACGTGAGCAGCGACACGCTCCCGGAATCGGCGCTCTTCGACTACGGTCTGAACTTCATCCGGGTGAAGCTCTTCACGATCGAGGGGCTGTCGTCGCCCGCACCGCTCGGCGGCGTGAGCCGCGCCGTGATGGTGAACCTCGATCCCGAGGCGCTCTACGCGAACAACCTGTCGCCCCAGCAGGTCTCGAACGCGCTCGCCGCCGGCAACGTGATCATTCCCTCGGGGACCGTGAAGATCGGTGATCGCGAGTACAGCGTCCAGCTGAACGGCAGCCCGTCCGACGTCGCGCAATTCAACCGCATGCCGCTGCGCGTCGTCGACGGGACGCCGGTGCTGCTCGGCGACGTGGCGCCGGTCGCCAACGCGCACCAGGTGCAGACGAACGTGGTGCGCGTCGACGGGGCGCGCGCCACGTACCTCATGATCATCAAACACGCCGCCGCCTCGACGCTCGCCGTCGTCGACCGCGTGAAGACGGCGCTGCCCGACATTCTCGCGACGGCGCCGAAAGGCCTCGAGGCCGCGCTCACCTTCGATCAGTCGAAGTTCGTGCGGCAGGCCCTCGCGGATGTCGTGCGTGAGGCGGTCGTGGCGGCGGTGCTGGTGGCGCTCATGGTGCTCGTGTTCCTCGGCTCGGTGCGCAGCATGCTGATCGTGATCGTGTCGATCCCGCTCTCGATCCTGACCTCGATCGTCGCGCTCAAGCTCTCCGGACAGACCATCAACATCATGTCGCTCGGCGGGCTCGCGCTCGCGGTGGGCATGCTGGTCGACGACGCGACCGTCGAGATCGAGAACATCCATCGCAACCACGTGATGGGAAAGCCGCTCCTGATCGCGATTCTCGACGGCGCGGCGCAGATCGCGATGCCGACCTTCGTCGGCACGCTCGCCATCTGCATCGTCTTCTTTCCCGTCGTGCTGCTGTACGGGGTGGCGCGCTTCCTCTTCACGCCGCTCGCGCTCGCGGTCGTGTACGCGATGCTGACGTCGTACCTCTTGTCGCGTACGCTCGTCCCGTCGATGGCGCGCTACCTGCTGCCGGAGTCGCGCGCGGAGCCCGCTGGCCGTTCGGCCTGGCGCGGCTTTCTCGCCGGGTTCGAGGTCCGCTTCGAGCGCTTTCGCGAGGCCTATCGAGGCTGGCTCGGCGTCTTCGTGGCGCGCCGGCGCTTCACGCTCGCGTGCGTCGCGGTCGCGATCGCGGCGTCATGTGCGCTCGCGACGGTCGTCGGACAGGATTTCTTTCCCGCCGTGGACGCGGGGATGATGAGGCTGCACGTTCGCGCCCCGACCGGCACGCGCATCGAGCGCACGGAGCAGATCGTCGACGACGTCGAGCGCATCATCCGGTCGATCGTGCCCGCCGACGAGCTCGTGGCCATCAGCGACAACATCGGGACGCCGGTCTCGTACACCCTCGCGTTCTACCAAACCGACAGCATCGGCCCGATGGACGCCGACATCCTCGTCCAGCTCCACGAGCGGCACGGGCCGACCGCCGAGTATCAGGACCGGATCCGGCGCGCGCTCGCCGAGGCCATCCCGGACGGTGAGTTCTACTTCCAGGCGGCCGACATCGTGAATCAGGTGCTGAACTTCGGCCTCCCGGCCCCGATCGACGCGCAGATCCAGGGCTACGATCTCGACGCGTCGTACGCGCTCGCGACGAGGTTGAAGGAGAAGATGGCGCGCATCCCGGGGCTCACCGACCTCCGGATCGCGGAACCGCTCGACTATCCGACGATCAAGGTGGACGTCGATCGGCAGAAGGCGCTCGAGCTCGGTGTGACCGAAGCGGACGTCGCGTCGAGCCTCCTGACGTCGCTCAGCACGAGCTTCCTCCTGCAGCCGAACCAGTGGCTCGATCCGTCGAACGGCGTCAATTACAGCGTGCTCCTGCAGACGCCGCAGCACAGGGTCGACTCGATCCCGGCGCTCGCGCGGACGCCGCTCGCCGCGTCGACGCGACCCGACGCCGAGCCCCAGCTGCTCGGCAATCTCGCCCGCATCGGTCGGACCGTCTCCCCGGCGGTGATCCAGCACTACTCGGTGCAGCGGGTCATCGACGTGAACGCCGGCGTGCACGGCCGCGACCTCGGGAGCGCCGCCGCCGACGTGCAGCGCGCGATCGACGAGCTCGGCACGCTCGCGCCCGGGACCAAGATCACGGTGCGAGGCCAGAGCCAGGCGATGCGCGAGTCGTTCACGACGCTCGGCGCGGCGCTCGTCCTCGCCGTCGTTCTCGTCTACCTTCTGATGGTGGCGAATTTTCAGTCGTGGCTCGAGCCCTTCATCATCCTCCTTGCGGTGCCGGGCGCGCTCGCGGGCGTGCTCTGGATGCTCGTGCTGACCGGTACGACCATCAACGTCGAGTCGGCGATGGGCGCGATCATGGCGGTCGGGGTCGCCGTGGCGAACGGCAACTTGCTCGTGACCTTCGCCAACGAGCTGCGCGAGGAGGGCTTCGGGCCGGTGGAGGCGGCGATCGAGGCGGGGCGCATCCGCCTGCGGCCGATCGTGATGACGGCGCTCGCGATGATCCTCGGGATGCTGCCCATGGCGATCGGCTTCGGCGGGGCGGATCAGAACGCGCCGCTCGGGCGGGCGGTCATCGGCGGGCTCCTCGCCGCGACGCTGATGACGCTGTTCGTCGTGCCCGCGGCGTACGCGATCTTCGGACGGACCGTGATCGGCAAGCACGAGCGCGACGCCGAGGTCGCCGCCGTGACGGGGGCGGGAGCGCTCGAGACGTGAGCGACGACCCGCGCCGCTACGTGAGTCGGAAGCCGGGACGATGGTTCACCGCGTCCTGGATCGCCGCGGTCCTGGTCGTGTGTGCGGCGACTGCGGCGATCGTGCTCGCGCGCGATCTGAGACTGCGCCGGCAGGGCGAGATCAAACGGGACGAAGCGGCGAAGGGGCGGCGCGTGCTCGTGACGCGCCCGTCGACGGCGCCGGCGACGCGGGCGCTCGAAGTGCCGGCGAGCGTGCGCGGCTTCGAGGAGTCGCTGGTGTACGCGAAGATCGCCGGGTACCTGAAGCGCATCGCCGTCGACAAGGGCGATCACGTCACCGCCGGACAAGTGATCGCCGAGCTCGAGTCGCCCGAGGTCGATCAGCAGGTCGCGAACGCCGAGGCCGCCGTCACGCTGCAGCGGGCGACCGACGCGCGCACGCAGGCGCTCGTCCGCGAGGGCGTGGTCGCGAAGCAGACCGGGGACGAGACGCGCGGCGCGCTCGCGCAGGCCGAGGCGACGCTCGCGCAGCTGCGTGCGACGCAGGCATACGAGCAGATCCGGGCGCCGTTCACCGGCGTCGTGACGGCGCGCGCGGTGGATCCCGGCGCGCTGGTGTCGCAGGCGACCGCGGGGGCCGGCACGCCGATCGTGACCGTCGCCTCGCTCGCCAGGATGCGCGTCTCCGCCAACCTGCCGCAGAGCGCCGCCGTGCGGGTCCAGGTCGGCGACCCCGCCGGCATCACGGTGAAGGAGTACCCGGGGCGCGTCTTCGCCGGCACCGTCAGCCGGCGCGCCGAGGCGCTGCGGACGGCGACCCGTACCATGCTCGTCGAGGTCGACGTGCCGAACGAGGACGGGGCGCTCTACCCGGGCATGTATGCCACGGCGCGGTTCGACGTGACGCAACCGGAGGGTCCGCCCACGGTTCCCGACGACGCGCTCGTGTTCCGCGGGGGTCGGGTCTATGTCCCGCTCGTGCGGGACGGCCACCTGGTCCTCGCCGCGGTCGAGCTCGGCTATGACGACGGCCGGACCGTCGAGATCACGTCCGGCATCAGCGCGGACGACACGATCGCGATGAACGTCGGGCAGGCCGCGCGTGACGGCGAGCCGGTTCATGCGGTGCCGCTGCCGCAGCGCTGAACCGGACGCTCACCCCGCCTGCGGCACGTGATCGAAGTCCGCTTGCGTTGTCGCGTTCGAGGCGCCGGCGGCGGAGCATCTATCGCATGTGCGGCTTTGACCTGCCGTCGAGGTCGGTCGGCGAGGCCGGCGCCGGGAGGCCCGCCGCCTGACAACCGGCGGCCGCCGGGTCGCAGACGCCTTGAAGCCCGCCGTCGGCGGGAGCGCCCTTGGCCCACTTCCATTGGAGCTGGTTCTGTACCGCGTCGCCGCAGCGCTTCATCTCGACCTGACGCTTCGCGGGAAGCTCGGTCCGAGCCTAGGCGGCCGGCATTCCGGGCGGGTCGGGTGGCGCAACGATCCGGGGTCTGCCCGGCTCGGCCAAGCGCGCGAAATCGTCGACGTTGAAAGTGAGGAACAGCTCGGCTGCTTCTCTTTCCGCCGTGACGAGATGAAGCGCGTCGTAGACCGCACCGGAGCGGAGGGCGCGCGCGGTGCAGCGGCTGACGGCGGCCGGGTAGGCTCCGCTTCGCGCCGACACGAAGCCCACCGATCGACGAACCCGCTCCAGCACCGCGGCGGCGACTTCTCCCGAGACGCGCGGCTCGATCGGGAGGGCCGTGAGGACGGCCCATGCTTCGGCGTAGGCGTGCCAGCTCGCGATCAGCTCGACCTTCTTCCGTGGATGCAACCACCAGCTCGCACGCGCATGGTGCGGATGGTCCTCGATCACCGCCGCGACGATCACGGACGTATCGACGGCGACCTTCACTCGCTCATCCGACCGAGGCCGCGGATCCGCTGCGCGCGCTGCTCGCGGTGATCCGGAATCTCGCCCACCAGGCGTCCGCGGATGACGAGGAGCCCGTTGACCTCGACGGGGGCGCTCTCCTCGGCGACGCGTTCGAGCACGAGGCGGTGCCCCGCTTCGGCACGGAGGCGCAGCCGCGTCCCCTCGCGGAGCTGGAGCTTGGTCCGGACGGCCTTCGGAACCACCAGGCGCCCGGCTCGGTCGATGGTGACGATGTCTTCCATGGGGAAACGGTATCTTCCAATGCCATGTGGCGCAAGAGAATACCCATGAGTGGCCTGTGGCAGGACGGGGATCGAGGGAAGCCAACGGCGGGCTACGCGCGCCGTTCGCGGTCGAGCGCGCGGTACTGAATCGCTTCGGCGACGTGCGCGGCGCCGACCCGCTCGCTGCCCGCGAGATCGGCGATCGTGCGTGCCACCTTGAGGATCCGCGTGTAGGCGCGGGCCGAGAGGCCGAGCTGCGCCATCGCGCGCTCGATGAGCGCGGCGCCTGCGGAATCGGGGCGGGCGTAGGCATGGAGTTCACGCGCGTTCATTTCGGCGTTAGCGCGCGCGGCGCCGAGGCGCGCATCCTGGCGCTCGCGTACGGCGGCGATGCGCGCCGCCACGGCCTCGGACGACTCGCCGCTCGGCGTCGCGCCGAGCTCGCGATACTTGACCGGCGCGACCTCGACGTGGAGATCGATGCGGTCGAGCAGCGGTCCGGAGAGGCGGGCGTGGTATTGCGCGAGCTGATGCGGCGTGCAGCGGCAGCCGCGGAGCGGATCGCCGCGGAAGCCGCAGGGGCACGGGTTCATCGCGGCAACCAGCACCAGGCGCGCGGGATAGGTGACGCGCCAGGCGCCGCGCGCGATCGTCACGCGGCGATCCTCGAGGGGCTGGCGCAGACCCTCGAGCACGTCGCGGCGGAACTCGGGCAGCTCGTCGAGGAAGAGCACGCCGTGGTGCGCGAGCGCGAGCTCGCCCGGACGCGGGGCGGCGCCTCCGCCGCCGAAGAGTCCGGCGGTCGACACGGTGTGGTGCGGGGCGCGAAAGGGCCGCTCGGTGACCAGCGCGCGGTCGCCGAGGAGGCCTGCGGCGCTGTGGATGCGCGTCACCTCGAGCGCTTCGGCGAAGGCGAGCGGCGTGAGAAGCGTGGCGAGCCGGCGCGCGAGCATCGTCTTGCCCGCGCCGGGCGGCCCCACCAGGAGGAGGTTGTGGCCGCCCGCGGCGGCGACCTCGAGCGCGCGCTTCGCGTAGACCTGTCCGCGGACGTCGGCGAGATCGAGCGGCGACGTCCGGGCTCCCGGCGCGGCCGGCACGGTCGGCGGTTGGACCTCCGGCTCGCGGCTGCCGATCAGGATCTCGACGGTGGTGCGGAGGTCGTCGCTCGGGAGGACCGCGAGAGCCTCCACGAGCGCCGCTTCGGGCGCGTTGGCGCGCGGCACGACCAGGCGCGCGCAGCCGGCGGTCCGGGCCGCCGCCGCGATCGCGAGCGCGCCGCGGATCGGCCGGACGCTGCCGTCGAGCGCGAGTTCGCCGGCGACCGCCACGCCGGCGAGCCGCTCGCGGAGCGGGTGTCCCGTGGCGGCGAGGATCGCGAGTGCGATCGGGAGATCGTAGGCGGCGCCTTCCTTCCGCAGGTGCGCCGGCGCGAGGTTCACGGTGATCCGCCTGGGCGGGATCTCGAAGCCCGCGTTGCGGAGGGCGGAGCGGACGCGATCCTTGCTCTCGCGGACGCTCGAGTCGGGGAGGCCGACGGTCTGCGTGTGCGGGATGCCGGTCGCGAGGTCGACCTCGACCTGGACGGGGTGCGCCTCGATGCCGACGAGCGCGCACGTCGTGACGGTGGCGAGCACGGGCGCGAGCGTCGCCGCCCGGCGGGGCGGGCGCAACGCTGCGAGTAGCGGGTACGCTCGCGGCGGAGGACGCGGTGCGCGTGGCCGGTCAGGTCGTCGACTTGCCGCCGGCGTCCGCGTCGTCGGGGGTGTCTTCGACGACGACGACGGTCATGCGGTCAGCCGAGCAGGTCGCGTTGCTCGCTCCAGGCGCCCTGGATTCGGTCGGCGAGCGCGTGCTCGTCCTCGGCGCCGAGGCCGAGGAGCGTGGTGCCGACGCTCGGGGGCGCCTCGCTTCCGGTGCCGCAGCCGATCCGGTACGCGAACGCGTCGGCGGCGTTCAGGAGCGTGGCGAGCTCGCGTGCCGCGCCCGCCTCGGTCGGCTCATGGTGCCAGCGGATCGCGTCGCAGAGTTCGAGCGCGAGGCCCCAGTCCTCGGCGAGGATCGCGCCCGCCTCCGCGTGGTCGAAGCCGTACCACTCGCGCTCGAGGTACGACCTCTCGCCCGTACCGTTCACGGCGAGGCTTTCGATCACCTCGGCTGCCGTCCCGTCGGCGAGGAGGAACGCGGCGCGCCCGACGTCGTGGAAGAGCCCCGGCAGGAACGCGCATCCGACCTCCACCCGCCGCGTCGTGCGCGCGAGCTCCTCGCACGCGACGGCGACCGCCAGCGAGTGGTTCCAGAGTTCCTCGGCTCCGGCCGTGGCGCCCTCGTACAGGCGCTTCGCGCACGCGGCGACCAGGATGTCGCAGGTCTTGCGGAGCCCGAGCGTGATCACCGCTTCCTGGAGCTTGCGCGCCGGGTTGCGGCGTCCGAGCGCGGCGGAGTTCGCGATCCGCAGCACACGGGCCGAGAGGCCGACGTCGGTCTGGATCACGCGGCAGAGATCGTCGATGTCGGCTTCGGGGTCGCGCGCCATACCGAGCGCGGCGCTCGCGGCGGCGGGCAGCGTCGGGAGCGCGCCGGTCTGCGACAGGCGGGCGAGGGTACTCCGGACCCGCGCCTGCAGATCCTCGTGCTGCAGCGGCGTCCAGGTACGCTGCTCGAATGCCTGCATGGATTCCATCGGCTCGACTCCTCCGTTCATCGTGGCGCCGATCGCCGTCCCGCGGCCGCCGCGCTCCGTCATGCGAGATCGTCACGCATTTCTCCAAGCGGTCGCGAGCGCCGCGTCGTTGCTGGCGATGGAGGACCGCAAAGCAACGAATGTGCCTGGGCGCACAGGACGAAAACGCCGGAGAATGCACGGGATATGGCCGGGCACGAGCGCCGCCGCTCGGCGGATCGTCAGTTTTCTGCCGACGCGCGCGGCGCGCAGGCGTCAGTCGGGTGTGGGGGCGCGGCGCGCGTGCTTGAGGCGCGCGCGCCGCTGCTTCCCCTCGAGCCGTCGTTCGACGGCGGCGGCCGAGGGCTTCGTCGGACGGCGCGCCCGCGGTCGGGCGACGGCGCCCGCGAGGAGCGCCGCGAGGCGCGCCAGCGCCGCCTCGCGGTTCCGGCCCTGATCGCGTGTCGTGCCGTTGGTCACGATCAGCTCGCCGGCCTGTGTGAGCTTCGATCGCAGGCGCGCGAGCGCGCGCGTCCGCAGGTCGGTCGGGAAGGCGGTCGAGTGGGCGAGATCGAAGCGCACGACGGCCTTCGAGGCGACCTTGTTGACGTTCTGGCCCCCCGGTCCGCCGGCGCGAACGAAGGTGAGATCGAGCTCGACCGCCGGAATCGCGAGGCGGTCGTTCACGCGTAGATCGCCGCGCGCCATCGCGTTTCCCGCGGAATCAGACCCGCGCGCCGACGAGCGCCTGCACGGCGCTCGCCAGGCCGTCGACGCTCAGATGGAACATCGGGAAGAGGCGCCGCACGAGGCGCGTCGTGTAGGTGTGGTCCCAGAGCTTCTGCTCGTCGGGATTGATCCACACCGCGCGCTCGAAGTGGCCCGCGAGACGCTGCAGCCAGGTCATGCCGGGGGTCGGCGACGTGTTGTGCGGATTGATGCCGCCGTGGCCTTCGAGGAGCTCCGACGGGTGCATCGCCGCGTCGCCCACGATGAGGAGCTTCCAGCGCTCGTCGAGGCTGCGCAGGATGTCGCCGGTCGGAACGGCGTCGGCGCGGGTCAGGCGCGCCCGCGAGTACACGTAGTCGTAGACGCAGTTGTGGAAGTAGAACGGGCGGAACTCGCGGAGCCCGCGCTCGTCGTGCAACGCCGTCAGGAGCTGGCTCATCGGCTCGTAGTACGGGTCCATCGTGCCGCCGACGTCCATGAGCAGGAGCAGCCGCACGTCGTTCTTCTTCGGTGCCCGGAAGACCATCTCGATTTCGCCGGCGTTCTTGCAGGTCTCGTCGATGGTTTCGTCGAGGTCGAGCTCGGTCGCGAGGCCAGTGCGGGTGAGCTGGCGGAGGCGCTTGAGCGCGACCCGCATCTGGCGGATGTCGAGCGCGACGTCGGTCCGGTAGTCGCGGAACTTCCGGTCCTCGGCGACCTTCATCGCGGAGCGGCTGCGGCCGGGGCCGCCGACGCGGATGCCCGTCGGATGCTGCCCGCCGTGCCCATAGGGCGACTTGCCGCCGGTGCCGACCCATTTGCCGCCGCCGTCGTGGCGTTCGGTCTGCTCAGCGAGCGTCTCGAGGAAGCGCCGCATGAGCTCGTCCGAGGAAAGCCGCTCGAGCGCGGCGAGCTCCTCGGGCGAGAGATTCGGGAAGTTCTTCGGATCGGCGAGCCAGTTCAGGAGCTCGTCGGTGACGCCGTCGAACCGGCCCTCGACGCCCTGGAAGACGCGTGCGAACACGCGGTCGTAGGCGTCGTAGAACGTCTCGCTCTTCACCAGGCAGGCCCGCGCCAGATGATAGAAGCGGAGCAGGCTCGACCCGTGCATGCCGCGCTTCATGGCTTCGAGGAGCGTCATCCATTCCTGGAGCGCGACCGGGATGCCTTCGTCGCGGAGGCCGTAGAAGAGGTCGAGGAACATGGCGGGCGGCGCGCGTCCTTCTATTGATTGTAGCGCGGCCCGAGCTCCTTCCAGCTGGTCGGATAGCGCCCGCTCTTCTGGTCGAATCGGGTCAGGGCCTCGGCGTCCTGCTCCTTCTTGAGGAGGGCGCCGACGAACGGGATGTGCGCTTCCAGCTGGTCGGGCGTGATGCCGGCGCGGAGCAGCGCGGAGATCCAGTCGATCAGCTCCGACGTCGACGGCTTCTTGCGGAGCTCGCTCTGCTCGCGCAGCCAGTAGAACTTGATCAGGACCTGATCGAGGAGCGTCGCGTCGAGGTTCGGATGGTGGACCGCGACGATCTGCTTCATGAGCGCCGCGTCGGGGAACTCGATGTAGTGGAAGATGCAGCGGCGCAGGAACGCGTCCGGCAGCTCCTTTTCGTTGTTCGAGGTGATGATGACGACCGGGCGCTCCTTGGCGGCGATCTCGTCGCCGGTCTCGATCACCGTGAAGCGCATCTCGTCGAGCTCGCGGAGAAGGTCGTTCGGGAACTCGAGATCGGCCTTGTCGACCTCGTCGATGAGGAGCACGTGGCGCTTCGGCGCCGCGAACGCCTGGCCGAGCGGCCCGAGCTTGATGTAGCGCCGGATGTCGGAGACGTCGCCGCCTCCGAAGCGGCTGTCGTTCAAGCGCTGA
Organism: Deltaproteobacteria bacterium; assembly: GCA_020848745.1. Classification (NCBI taxonomy): domain Bacteria; kingdom Pseudomonadati; phylum Myxococcota; class Myxococcia; species Deltaproteobacteria bacterium. Next base: position 27,014 of record JADLHM010000055.1, read on the forward strand.
ACCGTGTCGTACACGTAGAGGCCGTCGGCCGCCTTGGAGGTCGACTTGATGTGCCAGGAGAGCATCGGCATCCCGAGCCCCTCCGACACGTGGCGCGCGAGGAGGGTCTTGCCGGTGCCGGGCTCGCCCTTGATGAGGAGCGGGCGCTCGAGGGCGACGGCGCAGTTGACGGCGTCGACGAGAGGGGCGGAGGCGATGTAGCCCGCGGTTCCGGAGAAGCGGTGAAAGTCGTCCTGCAGCGCTGCCATGGGCAAAAATCCTCCGTCAGAGCGTCGAGTTGCGTGAGCGCGTTCGCTTAGCGGGTGCGCGCGGCGTCCGCAACCGAGGAGCTCAGGAAGGGGCGCGATCGCTTCGGAAGAGACCCGCCACCATCCGCAGGAGCCGGTAGGGGTCGGGCATCTCGCCGTCGGGCGTGAGCCGATCGACGATGGTCGGCATCAATCCCGCCAGCGCCTCCGGCAGCCGGCTCATGGCGATGCCCGCCCGCCGGGAGAGCTCGACGAGCTGCTCCGGGTCGAGGATCTTCGCGAGGTCCTCGGGCGTGATCCGACGGTTCGGGCCGGTCGAGACCCAGGACGCGATGACGTCGCCGAGACCCTGTTCCTGGAAGCGGCGTACCAGGGCGTCGAGGCCGCCGCGCTGCTGCAGCATCTCGAGGATGCCCGATGCGAGCTCCGGGTTGGTGTTCTCGGCGAAAGCCTGAGCCGCTTTCGCGACCTGCTTCGCGAACTCGTCGAAGAGACCCATCGTGCGCTCGTCGCCGTTCCATCGCTACCACGCGGGCGCCCGCTCGGCGAGGTCAACTTGACAGCCTCGGGAATGCCCGGCACACGCCGGGCGTGGAAGGCAGCACCACAGCATAGGAAGGGGGGGAGCAGCTCATGTTGAAGGAGTTCAAGGAATTCGCTCTCAAGGGCAACGCCGTCGACCTCGCGATCGGCGTCATCATCGGTGGCGCGTTCGGCGGCATCGTGACCTCGCTCGTGAACGACGTGATGATGCCGCCGATCGGGAAGCTGCTCGGCGGCGTCGACTTCACGAACTTCTTCGTGGTCCTCGGCGGCGGGGAGTTCCCGAGCCTGAAGGCGGCCAAGGACGCCGGTGCCGCGACGCTCAACTACGGGATTTTCCTGAACACGGTCATCAATTTCCTGATCGTCGCGATGGTGCTCTTCTTCGTCGTGCGCGGCATGAACGCGCTCAAGCGCGAGCAGCCCGCGCCGGCGGCTCAGCCGACCGAGAAGCCGTGCCCCCAGTGCGCCATGAACATCCCGCTCGCCGCCAAGCGATGCCCGCATTGTACGAGCCCGCTCTGATTCCCGCGGCGCCGGATCTCCCCCCGTGCTGACGGTCGGCCTGACGCGCGAGGCGACCATGGTGACGGCGCCGGCGGACTCGGCGACCGTGGTGTCGCCGCTCGTGCCCGACGTGTTCGCGAGCGCGCGCATGATCGCGTTCGCCGAAGCCATCTGCGCCGCCCTCATGGCGGAGCATGCGGGGCCGGGCGAGACGAGCGTCGGCGTCGGGTTCCAGTTCACGCACGAGGCCGCCACCCCGATCGGCATGAGGGTGCGTGTGCGGGTCCGGCTCGCGGAGCTGGACCGCCGCCGTTGCGTCTTCGAGGTCGAGGGCCACGACCAGGCCGATCGCATCACGGTCGGCCGCCACGAGCGCGTCGTCGTCGATCGCGAGAAGTTCATGGCGCGCGTGCGGGCGAAGGCCGCGGCGCACGGCGACGCGGGGACGGGAGGCTGAGCGCGAGCTTCGCATGGAGGAGCGCGACGACTGGAAGCTCGGCGACGACGGCGAGCCCGTGGCGTGCCCGCGCTGCGGCAAGCCGAATCGTGGCGGGCTGAGCTACTGCACGATCTGCGGGAGTCCGCTCGCCGGTGAGGATCTCGCGGCGGACCCGGAGACGTTCCGTACGCTCGGCGAGGCGATGGGTGGCCGCCGTCCGCGCCAGGCACGGCGCGCGCGCTCGCTCCGAGCCTGGACCATCGCGGCGGCAACGCTGCTCGTGACGGTCGTGGTGTTGACGTGGCTGCAGACGCGCGAGCAGCCGTTTCGTCTCGAAGACTGGACGGCTCCGGCCGCCATTCCGACCCCGGTCGCGACGCTGCCGCCCGCGCCGCCGACGATGGTCGCGACGCGCGTCGTTCGGCCGACGGCGGTTCCCGTACCGACGGGCACCGCCACCGCGGCCGCTCCCGAGCCGACCGCCGTTGCGACGCCGGTGCCGACGCCGCGCCGGACGGCGGTGAAGGGGCGTCGCGCCGTCGCGCCGCCCGCGCCGACGCGACGCGCGCCGGCGCGCGCCGAGCCGCCGCCCGTGCGCGAGGATCCCGGCGACGCGCGGCCGCGGCTCCAATCCGACACCGCGCCCGAGGATCTCCGGCCGCGAGTCGAGGCCACCGAGAAGCCGAGCCTCGGATCGGATCTGCAGGAGGCGACCCGCGTCTATCGGCAGGCCGTCGAGGTGCACAACGCGCGCGTCGACGAGTACAACGCGCTCGTCGACGAGATCCAGCGTCGGAACGCCTGGGACGACAGCGAGGGGTCGGTCGAGCTGCGTCGCCGTCTCGATCGCGCCCGCGCCGCCGTCGAGAGCGCACGGGTGCAGGCGGAGATGCTGCGCGCCCGCATGGAGTCCGTGCGCGCCAAGTACCGCTGACCCGCTACTCGGCGCCTTTCGGCCGCCGATCCGCTCTGCGACGGTGGCGGCCGCGATGGGGCGCGGGAGCGACGAAGCCGGAGCCTGGATCGTGCTGCGATCGACGCCCGGGATCGGCGACGTGCGCGGCCGGGCGCTCGCGGCACGCTTCGCCGGCGCGCTCGGGGTGCTTGCCGCGACGGAGGCCGCGCTGGTCGCCGCGGGGTGCCCGGCCGAGGCGGCGCGCCGGATCCTCGGCTCCGCGGCGCGGCGGGACGCGCGCGCCGAGCTCGACCGCGTCGTCGCGGCCGGGGCCCGCCTCGTCGCGTTCGACGATCCCGAGTATCCCGCGCCGCTCCGCCAGGTCCACGATGCGCCCCTGCATCTCGTCGCCAAGGGCAGCCCGCTCGACGCGAGCCCGGCGGTGGCGATCGTCGGCGCCCGGCGGGCGACGAGCTACGGACGCGAGACGGCCCACCGGCTGGCGTCCGGCCTCGCCGATGCCGGCGTGACCGTCGTGAGCGGGCTCGCGCGGGGGATCGACGGGGCCGCGCACGAGGGCGCGCTCGCGGCGCGTGGGCGGACGGTCGCGGTGCTCGGCTCGGGGATCGACGTCGTGTATCCGCGCGAGCACGCCGAGCTCGCGACGCGCATCGTGGCGACCGGGACCCTGCTGAGCGAGCGACCCGTCGGCAGCATGCCCCTTCCGGCCCACTTCCCGGCGCGGAACCGCATCCTCGCCGGCATGACCCAGGGCACGATCGTGATCGAAGCGGCGGAGCGCAGCGGCTCGCTCATCACGGCGCGGCTCGCCAACGAGCAGGGCCGGGAGGTCTTCGCCGTACCGGGGCGCGTCGACTCGCCGCTCTCATCCGGCGCCCATCTATTGATCCGCGAGGGGGCGACGCTCGCCCGCGACCTCGACGACGTCCTCGCGGAGATCGCGCCGGCGCTCCGTGGTCGCGCCGGCGGTGTCGCGTCCGGGCCCGGCGGCTCCGGTGGTGATGAGCACGGGCTGGTCGAGCACCTCGCAAGCGGTCCCCTCTCGGCCGACGATCTGGCGCGCGCGAGCGGTCGGAGCCCGCAAGAAATCATTGCAATACTGCTCGATCTCGAGCTTCGGAGGGTCGTCCGGAGGGCTTCCGGAGGACAATTCCATCTGACGGGCAGATTTGCCGGGGGGGGTGGTTTACAGTAATGGGGTCGATCCCAGGAGCCATGGCCAAGAACCTCGTCATCGTCGAGTCGCCTGCGAAGGCGAAAACATTGGGGAAATACCTCGGTCGGAACTACACCGTGAAGGCCTCGGTCGGTCACGTGGTCGACCTCCCGAAGTCCAAGCTCGGGGTCGACATCGCCAACGACTTCAAGCCCGACTATGCCGTCATCCACGGCAAATCGAAGGTCATAGACGAGCTGAAGAAGGCTGCAAAAGACAAAGAAAACATCTATTTGGCGCCTGACCCCGATCGAGAGGGCGAGGCGATCGCGTGGCACATCGCCGATCGCCTCGGCAACAAGAAGAACATCCACCGGGTGCTCTTCAACGAGATCACCAAGAAGGCGGTACAGGAGGCGATCAAGCATCCGCTGAAGCTCGATCGCCACAAGTTCGACGCCCAGCAGGCGCGTCGCATCCTCGACCGGCTCGTCGGCTACCAGCTGAGCCCGCTCCTCTGGGACAAGGTGCGCCGCGGCTTGTCGGCGGGTCGGGTGCAATCGGTCGCCGTCCGTCTCATCACCGAGCGCGAGCGCGCCATCCGGGCCTTCGTGAAGGAGGAGTACTGGACGATTGGCGCGACGCTCGAAGGCGAGCATCCCCCGCCCATCAACGCCAACCTCTTCGAGCTCGCCGGCAGGCGCCTCGATCACAAGACCTTCCGGCTCGAGAACGAGGCCGCGGCGACCGGCGTCGTCGAGCACCTGAAAGGCGCCGATTGGGTGGTCGCCAAGGTCGAGAAGAGCGACCGGAAGCGCAATCCGTCGCCGCCGTTCATCACCTCGCGGTTGCAGCAGGAGGCTTCGCGCAAGCTCGGCTACCAGCCGCGCCGCACGATGGGCATCGCGCAGAAGCTCTACGAGGGCGTCGAGGTCGGGGAGGAGGGCGCGGTCGGTCTCATCACCTACATGCGCACGGACTCGACCCGGCTCTCGCCCGAGGCGGTCGAGGCCGTCCGCGGCTACATCGGCGAGCGCTACGGCGCCGACTACGTCCCGGAGAAGCCGCCGGTCTTCAAGTCCAAGAAGAACACCCAGGACGCGCACGAGGCGATCCGCCCGACCAGCATCGACTTCCCGCCGGAGCGCGTCGCGCCGTACCTCGAAAAAGACGAGCTCAACCTCTACACGCTCATCTGGAACCGTTTCGTCGCCTGCCAGATGGAGCCGGCGCGCCTGAAGGCCACCACCATCGACATCGCCGCTCGGGACGCGATCTTCCGCGCCACGGGCCAGGTCGTGGTCTTCGACGGCTTCATGCGCGTCTACACGGAGGGCGTCGACGACGCCGCGGGCGACGACGAAGACGGCAAGACGCTCCCCGATCTGAAGGAAGGCGACCGCCTCATCCTCCAGGGCGACTTGAAGCCCGAGCAGCACTTCACCCAGCCGCCGCCGCGCTTCTCCCAGGCGACCCTCATCAAGGAGCTCGAGGAGAACGGCATCGGCCGCCCGTCGACGTACGCCTCGATCATGCAGACGATCCTCGGCAAGGAGTACGTGCAGGAGGATCCCCAGAAGCGCCTCTACCCGACCGAGCTCGGCATGCTCGTGACCGATCTCCTGGTCGAGTCCTTTCCCGACATCCTGAACGTCGAGTTCACCGCCGGCATGGAGGAGACGCTCGACGGCATCGAGGAGGGCACGCAGAACTGGGTCGAGGCGATGCGCCGCTTCTATGAGCCGTTCTCGAAGGACCTCGACAAGGCCGGGGTCGAGATGCGGAACGTGAAGTCGGAGGAGCGGCCGACCGACGTCAAGTGCGATCAGTGCGGTGACACGATGGTCATCAAGTGGGGCCGTCGCGGCGAGTTCCTCGCGTGCCGGCGCTATCCCGAGTGCAAGAGCACCAAGAACTTTACGCGTGACGAGCACGGCGAGATCGTGATCGCCAAGCAGGAGACGACCGACGAGGTCTGCGACAAGTGCGGGAAGCCGATGCTCGTGCGCTTCGGCCGCTTCGGGAAGTTTCTCGGGTGTTCGGGCTATCCCGAGTGCAAGACGATCATGCCGATGATCAAGCCGACGAAGCTCGGCATCGCGTGTCCCGACTGTGGCGGCGCCGCGGCCGCTGGAAAAGGCGTCGAAGGCGGCGGCGAGATCCTCGAGAAGCGCTCGCGCCGCGGCAAGATCTTCTACAGCTGCAACCGCTATCCGGACTGCACGTTCGCGAGCTGGGATCGGCCGATCGCGATGTCGTGCCCGCTCTGCCAGGCGCCGTTCGTGGTCGAGAAGACCACCAAGCGCGCCGGGACGGTGCGGCGCTGCCTCAAGGAGGGATGCGACTTCCAAGAAGCCGTCGGCGACGTCTCCGAGACGGGCACGTAGCCTCGTCGCGCGCCGGTCGGTTCCGGAGGGCATGGGGAGCTCGTCTCGTCGCTCGGCGGGAACTCCCAGCGCGTAGAGCCCGCCGTGCCACGCGCGTGTTGCGCACGACGCGAGCTGAGCTCGCTCCTCAACGACTCCCCACGCCCCGCGGCGCCGCCGCCGCGCGAAGAGCTCCTGCGCGAAGCCGACGCGCCGACCTCACCGCGGTCGTCTCTGTGTCGTCTTCGGGCGTTTTCTCGCGGCGCTGCGCGCCGCGTGGGTGGGGAGTCGGTGACGAGCGAGACAGCTCGCTTGACCGAAGGACAGATGAGGCAGCGGCGGGTCGTAGGCGCCGGAGGGTAGGAGCCCGAGCGAGGAGGCGAGCTCCCCACCCACGCGGCCCTCCGGCCTCGCACAGGACTGCGCCCGACTGGCGCTCCGGGGCGATGCCCAGTACAGAGGACGGCTCATGTCGGATCGCGTCACGGTCGTCGGCGGTGGGCTCGCGGGATCGGAGGCCGCGTGGCAGCTCGCGGAGCTCGGCATCGGCGTCGACCTCTACGAGATGCGTCCGGTGCGCGGCACGGAGGCGCACACCACGGAGCACCTCGCCGAGCTCGTCTGTTCGAACTCGTTCCGGAACGCCTCGCTCGAGACGGCGGTCGGCTGCTTGAAGGAGGAGATGCGGCGGCTCGGCTCGCTCGTCCTCGCGGTCGCCGACCGTACGAGCGTGCCGGCGGGAGCGTGCCTGGCGGTCGATCGCGCGCTCTTCGCCGAGGGGGTCACGCGCGCCGTCACCGAGCATCCGAACGTCCGACTGCACCGCTGCGAGCTCCAGGCGATCCCGGACGGCGTCACGATTCTGGCGACCGGCCCGCTGACCTCGCCCGGGCTGTCGTCGGCGCTCGAGCGCCTCTTCGGGGAAGCGCACCTCTACTTCTACGACGCCATCGCGCCGATCGTGACGAGCGACTCGATCGACATGGGGATCGCCTACAAAGCCTCGCGCTACGGGAAGGGCGGAGACGACTACGTCAACTGTCCGATGACGCGCGACGAGTACTATGCCTTCGTCGATGCCGTGCTCGCCGCCGAGAAGGTGCCGGCGAAGCAATTCGAGCGCACGGTGTATTTCGAGGGCTGTATGCCGATCGAAGAGATGGCGCGCCGCGGCCGCGACACGCTCGCCTTCGGTCCGATGCGTCCGGTCGGCCTGATCGATCCGCAGACGGGGACACGGCCTTTCGCCGTCGTGCAGCTCCGGCAGGACGACGCCGCGGCGCGGCTCTTCAACATGGTGGGCTTCCAGACCAAGATGACCTATCCCGAACAGCGGCGCGTCTTCCGCATGATCCCCGGGCTCGCGGCGGCCGAGTTCGTCCGGCTCGGCAGTCTCCACCGCAACACCTTCGTCGACTCGCCGAACGTGCTGATGCCGACGCTGCGGCTTCGCGCGGCGCGCACGACCTTTCTCGCGGGCCAGATCATCGGCGTCGAGGGCTACGTCGAGTCGGCGGCCGCGGGGTTGCTGGCCGGCATCAACGCGGCGCGGCTCCTCGCCGGGGCGCCGCTCGTGTCGCCGCCCGCGACCACCGCCCTCGGCTCACTCCTCGCGTACGTCACGCAGCGGGGTCGCCGCGACTTCCAGCCGATGAACGCGAACTACGGGCTCTTCCCACCGCTCGCGGGCCGCGTACGTGGACGCGAGAAGAAGCTCAAGCTCGCGGCGCGCGCGCTCGCCGACTTCGATCGGTGGTCGATCGCCGAAGGGCTCGCGCCGGCGGCGCGCGTGCGGCCGGCGCCTGAGCCGGTGGACGCGCTCCCCGCGTCGTCCTGAGCCCGCGCGCCTCGCGCCGATCGACGCGGTGGGCGCTCTCGCGACGTGGACCCGGTAGGCAATGCGAGCTAGGGTCGCCGCGCTCGCATGGGTCCACCGCTCGAGAGGCTCCGCGCCGCCGGCGTAGCCGATCCGGACGCGCTCGTCGCGCGCCTCGGCGCGACCTGGCCCGCCGCCGACGTGCCGGACGCCGTGCTCGACGCGCTCGCCGATGCGGCCGACCCCACGCTCGCCGTCGCGAGCCTCGGCCGGCTGCGCGAAGGCGCGTCGGAGGCGCTCGCGAGCACCGCCGCCGATCCCGACGCGGCCGCCGCCCTGGTCACGCTCCTCGGCGCCAGCGGCTCGGTCGCGCGCTGGCTCCTCGCCGAGCCGGCGTCCTGGTCGGAGGTTCTCGCGACGAGCCAGACGCCGCCGCCGCTGGCGACGCTCGTGCCGCGTCCGGCGCCGCCCGAGGACCAGAGCGTCGAAGCGCTGGCGCAAGCGCTCCGGGCCTTCAAGCGGCGACGCGTGCTCTTGATCGCGGCGCGCGATCTCCTGCGCCGGAGCACGCTCGCCGAGACCACGGCGGAGCTTTCGCGGCTCGCCGAGGACGCCCTCGAAGTCGCGGTCGCGGGCGTCCGTGCGCGGCTCGTCGCCGCGCACGGCGACGTACTCGATGCCGGCGGCGGCCCGCTCGGGTTCTGCGTCCTCGGCATGGGGAAGCTCGGCGGCGGCGAGCTCAATTTCAGCTCCGACATCGATCTCGTGTACGTCTATGCCGACGGCGGACGCGACAGCGCCGGCGGTCCGCGCGGTCCGCTCTCGGTACGCGAGTTCATGAGCCGCCTCGCGGAGGGCGTGACCAAGGCGGTGCACCAGGCGACCGGGGACGGCTTCGTCTTTCGCGTCGACCTGCGCTTGCGGCCCGAGGGGACCAATGGACCGATCGTCAACTCGATCGTGAATGCGCTCCTCTACTACGAGTCGTGGGGCCAGACATGGGAGCGCGCGGCGTATCTGAAGGCGCGGCCCGTCGCCGGCGACCACGCGCTCGGGGCCGCCTTGCTGCGCGAGCTCGAGCCCTTCGTCTTCCGCCGCTACCTCGACTTCGCCACGCTCGAAGATCTGAAGCAGATGAAGGCGAAGGTCGCGCACGCGCTGGCGAGCGGTCCCGACAAGGGCATCAACGTGAAGCTCGGACGGGGCGGCATCCGCGAGGTCGAGTTCGTGATCCAGAACCTGCAGCTCATCCACGCCGGCAAGGACGAGCGCATCCGCGAGCGCAATTCGCTGCTCGCGCTCGAGCGTCTGGTCGAGGCGCGCTACCTAGCGGCGGACGAGAGCGCGCGTCTCGCCGAGGCGTATCGGTTCCTCCGCGACGTCGAGCACAAGATCCAGCTCGTGGACGAGCGCCAGACGCAGGTGATTCCCGCGGGGCAGGGCGAGCTGCAGTTGGCGCGCCGGCTCGGCTATCGGGGCGACGGCGCCGACGGAGTGCTGGCGGCGTTTCGCGCCGATCGCGTCCGGCACATGGACGCGGTCGCGGCCTCGTTCGCGTCGCTCTTCTACGGCGCGGAGACGACCCGCGCGGAGAACGCCGACGAACGCTACGCGGCGCTCCTCGCCGGTCTCGACGACGACCCCGCGAAGACCGACGCGGAGCTCGCGGCGGTCGGGTTCGCCGATCCGCGCTCTGCGCGCGAGCACCTCGTGCTGTTGCGCGACGGCGCGCCGACGTCGCGAGCGAACCCGCGTCGCAAGCAGCTCCTGTTGACGGTCGCGCCGGCGCTTCTCGGCGAGGTGACGCGTGCGCCCGATCCGGACCTGGCGCTCCGGCACCTGGCCGGGTTCATCGCGGCGATCGGCGCCCGCTCGAGCTTCCTTTCCCTTCTCGCGGAGAACCGTGCCACCCTGCGCGTGCTGGTGCGCCTCTTCGGGTCGAGCGAGTTCCTGTCGCAGATCCTGATCCGCCATCCCGAGATGCTCGACAACCTCGTGCGCGCGGACCTCGTCCGACTCGACATGCCGAAGCCGGCGCTCGTGGCCGAGGTCGCGGGGATCGTGCAATCCGCCGACGGCTACGAGGCGCGGCTCGACGCGCTCCGCCGCTTCCGGCACGAGCAATTCCTCCGCATCGGCATCAACGACCTCGACAACCTGCTGCCCTTCCATGTCGCGAGCAGCCAGCTGAGCGATCTAGCGGACGTCTGTCTCGACGCGGCATGGCGCGTGGCGGAGGAGGAGACGTGCCGACGCTACGGTATCGCAGCGTCCCCGGGCCGCTTTGCGGTAATCGGGCTCGGTAAGCTCGGCGCCCGCGAGCTCACGTACAACTCGGACCTCGATCTCATCTTCGTATACATCCCCGGGGCGAGCACGGCGGGTCCGGTGTCGGTGCACGAGTTCTTCACCAAGCTCGCGCAGACGCTGATGACGACGCTGCAGGTTCGGACCCGCGAGGGGCGGATGTACAGCATCGACACGCGGCTCCGGCCGTCGGGCAACCAGGGGCCGCTCGTGTCGTCGCTCGAATCGTTCGCGCGCTACCATGCCGAGCGCGCGCAGCTCTGGGAGCGCCAGGCGATGATCAAGGCGCGCGGCGTCGTCGGCGAACCGGCTCTCCTGCGCGAGGTGGAGGCGATCATCACGCGGTTCGTGTACGCGCAGCCCCTCGCCGACGACGAGGTGGCCGAGATCCACCGGCTGCGCATGCGGCTCGAGCGTGAGCTCGGCGGCGACGAGCGCGCGGAGCTCAACATCAAGACGGGCCGCGGCGGACTCCTCGACATCGAGTTCATGGTGCAGATGAAACAGCTCCGCCACGGTTCCGACGTGCCGGAGGTTCGCCGGCGGGCGACGCGCCACGCGCTCGCGGCGCTCGCGGCGGCCGGGGTCGTGCCCGACGACGAGGCGGCGAGCCTCGAGGAGAGCTACGCGTTCCTGCGATCGCTCACCAACCGGTTGCGCATCGAGCGCGACCAACCGGTCGAGTCGATCGAGCGCGAGAGCGAGCGCCTGCCGGCGCTCGCGCGCCGGCTCGGCTACACGGGTAGCAACGACGCCGTCGCGGATCAGCTGCTCGCCGACTACGGCCGCCATCGCGAACGTGTACGGGCGCTCTATGTGCGCTGGTTCGGCGTCTGATCCGACCCGCCATCCCTCCCGCGCGCCGCGACGGGGACGAGGTGCGTGCGGCGAACGAAATTGACAACCCGGGACCCCTCCGATAGCTCTCGCCGTTCGGAGGCGCGGTGCAAAAGAGCGAACTGATCTGGCTCGACGGAGAGTTCGTCCCCTGGGACGAAGCGAAGGTCCATGTCCTCACGCACACGCTGCACTACGGGCTCGGCGCGTTCGAAGGCATTCGCTGCTACCAGACGAAGGACGGCCGCTCGGCCGTGTTCCGTCTGCACGAGCACACCCGGCGCCTCTTCGCCTCGGCGCACATCCTCGAGATGCCGATCTCGTTCTCACCCGCCGCGATCGACGAGGCGTGTCTCGACACGATCCGCCGCAACAAGCTGCGTGAATGCTACATCCGGCCGCTCGTTTTTCTCGGTGATGGCGAGATGGGGCTCGCCGCGGTGAATCCCGTGCGCGTCGCCGTGATCGTGTGGCCGTGGGGTTCGTACCTCGGCGACGACGGCATCAAGAACGGCATCCGGGTGAAGACGTCGTCGTACCAGCGTTTCCACGTGAACACGTTGATGACGAAGGCGAAAGCGGTCGGTCACTACGTGAACTCGATCCTCGCGGCGCGCGAGGCGCGGCGCGGCGGGTACGACGAGGCGCTCATGCTCGACACCGACGGGTTCGTGTCGGAGGCGAGCGGCGAGAATCTTTTCATCGTGCGTGACGACGTCGTGAAGACGCCGCCGCTCACGTCGGTGCTGCCCGGGATCACCCGGGCGACGATCATCACGCTGCTCCGCGAGCAGGGGTACACGCTCGTCGAGGACCGCTTCACGCGCGACGAGGCCTACATCGCCGACGAGGCCTTCTTCACCGGGACGGCGGCCGAGGTCACGCCGATCCGCGAGATCGACGACCGCGCGATCGGAACGGGCAAGCCTGGTCCGGTCACGCAAGCGATGCAGCAGGCGTATTTCGCGTTGATTCGGGGGGAGGCCCCGAAGCATCGCGAGTGGTTGTCGTTCGTCTGAGCGGGCCTGTGTCTTGCGGCTCCGCAAGACGTTCGGAGTCCAACCCGAGGTGCCGCGTGCGAGGGTGCGCGACGCGAGGTCGCAAGGTCTGGCGCTCGTGCAAGTCAGGAGACCGCGGGTGCCGCGTGGATCACGCCCGCATGGCATACGCTAAGCTCACGACTTCAAGGGCTTACGGGGGAGAATCGGGCCTGGAGGACGGCAGGCTGCTGGTCCTGCTCTTGCTCACCCGGAGGCGAGTGCTGCGCGCGTTCCTTTCGACCCTTGTCGCCGTCGCCGCGCTGCTGATCGGCGGCGGCCCACGCTCCGCCACGGCGGCGGAGCGGACCTTCGTCCTCGCGCCCGCCGACCTGGTCGCGGCGCCGGACGCCTTCGGGGCGAAGGCTCTGGCGCGCTCGGGGGTGCTCGGCAAGGTCGTTGGCCTCAAGCGGGGCGCGGTGCGATTCGGCCGCGGGCTCTGCCCCTCGCTGCTGATGGATCCGACCCGCAGGCTCACGCGTGTGCGCGTGCTCGGCGGTCCGGCCGCTGCACCGCTCGTCGTCGGGAAGAGCCTGGCGAAAGATCTCGGCGCTGCGCTGGCCGCGATGAACGCGGCGAGTTGGCTGCCGCCGGCCGCCGGCAGGACCCGGCAGGCGTCGTGGGTGTCCGAGCCGCCGGCCGTGGACGTCGTCGGGTTCACGACCGCGGGCTTCGCGACCGGCGATCAGACCGGCGCGCTCGGGAAGGCCGACGCCGAGAACGGCGTGCCGGGGTTCCGCTTCGCCGTCGACCTCGCATTCGACCCGAACACTGGGCCTGTCGACCTCGCGGTCGCCGTGACGAGCGAGTTGCCGTCGAAGCGGGTCGGCAAGCCCGGCAAGCGGACCGAGTGCATCATGGTGGTGTCGATGCTGCCGGTCGACCTGCAAGCGCTTCGCGACCTGGTCGACGCGACGCCGCTCGACTCCGTGACGCGCAACCGCCTGACGTACATTCTGGATCGCGCGCAGGGTTTCCTCGATGGCGGCCGGCCCGAGGGTCCGTCGCGTGCCGCCCGCAACGTCCGCACGTTCGCGCTCGAGGTCGCGCAGCGGTCCGAGACCGAGATTCCGCCCGCGTTCGCGGAGGCGATGATCACGCGCGCCAACGCGGCCGCCGAGGCGCTGAGCTTCTGATCATGCGACGCCTCGCTCCCTTCACCGGTGCGCTCGTCCTGGCGCTCGTGGCGCTCGCGCCGCGTGTCGCGCGCGCCGAGGTCACGACCTTCCATCTATCCGTCGGCGACGTGCTCGCCAGCGTCGGCCGGACGAATGCCTTTCTCGCATCGCTCGGCAAGAACGCGCGTGGCCTGAAGCTCGTGCCGGGCGGAACCAAGTTCGCCGGCCTCACGTGCGCCGGCTTCGGCGACGTCTACAAGCTCGGCGCGGTCACCGTGCTCGACGGGCCGCAGGCCTTCGCCGACCTCGTCACGACCAAGAAGGGGAAGGACGCACGCAGCCTCGCGACCGCCTTCGGGGCGGCCGGGCTCACGGCCTGGGTGCCGCCCGCCAGCGACGCGGAGACCGATCGCCAGCTCTGGAGCGCCGTGACGGTTCCGCACGGCCTCCGCTTCGTCGCCGACGCGCTCATCAGCGGCGGCGACGGTGGCCTGCTCGACGCGGCCGCTTCGGCCGGCATCTTCCGGTTCCGCGCCGACGTGTCGCCGACGGCGGAGGCGGGAGCGCCGCACCGCTTCCTGCTCGAGGTCGTCGGGCGCACCGCTTCGACCGACACCGGGCTCGTGGCCTTCGGCGAGCAGCGCTGCTTCACGCTGGTCGACCTCGTGCCGGTCGACGTCGGCGTGCTCGAGCGGCTCGTGAACGAGCGGCTCGACGACCCCTACGTGCGCAACGGCCTCGCGACCCGTGTGGCGACGTTGAAGACGGCGCTTGGACGCCGCGATCTCGTCACCGCCCTCGACGTCATGGCGTACATCATCGGCCACCTCGTGGCGCGGACTCCCGAGCACGCGCAGCCCGCCGACGCGCGTCGGATCGTGACCGGCGTCTTCGACGTGCGGCGTGGCCTCGAGTTCCGCGCGGCCGGCGCCCAGTGCGGAAACGGAGTGCGGGAGACGGGCGAGGGGTGCGACGGCGCCGACTTCGGCGGCTTCACCTGCGAGACCGTCGGATACGCGAGCGGCACGCTCGGTTGCCAGCCGTCGTGTCTGTTCGACGTCGCGCAATGCGTCGCCAACCCGGTCTGCGGCAACGGCATCCTCGAGCTCAACGAGGAATGCGACGCCGGGGCGCAGAACTCCGACACGGCACCCGACGCCTGCCGCACCACCTGCAAGCGTGCTCACTGCGGCGACAAGGTGGTCGACCTCTTCGAGGATTGCGAAGGGAACGATCTCGGAGGCGAGACCTGCAAGACGCTCGGCTACGACGGCGGTACGCTCAAGTGCGACGCCAGTTGGTGCGAGTTCGACGAGGACCGCTGCACGCTCGAGGACGAGTGACGGTCTCCGGCGCCCTTGCGGGGCACCGACCGCCGGCGCGGTCGGTCGCGGCGCTCGCGTGCCTCGCGGTCTGGCTCGCCGCAGGCGTCGTGTTCGCGGCGCCGTTCGCCTACGTCGTGAACCACGGCGACGGGACGGTGTCGGTGCTCGATACGGAAACCAATGTCGTCACCGCGACCGTCACGGTCGGCAGCCAGCCGCTCGGCGCGGCCGTGCATCCCGCGGCCACCCGCGCGTACGTCACGAATCAGATCGCTCCGAACGGGACGGTGTCGGTGCTCGACACCGCAACCAACGCCGTGGTGGCGACCGTGCCCGTCGGTGCCGGGCCTTCGGGCGTGGCGGTGAAGCTCCCCGGCGACCGCGTCTACGTCACCAACCGCGACGACAAGACCGTGTCGGTCATCGACACCGCGAACAACGCGACCATCGCGACGATCCCCGTCGACAACAACCCCCTCGGCATCGCGATCGACCCCTCGGGCACGCCGGCCTACGTCGTGAACAAGGGCAGCAACAGCGTCTCGGTGATCGACACCGCCGCGAACGTGGTGACCGGAACGATCGCGGTCGGCAACGACCCGAGCCAGGTGGCGATCGCGCCCGGTGGTCGCTGGGTGTACGTCGGCAACGCCGGCAACGCGAGCGTCTCGGTCATCGATTCTGCGGCGAAGGCGGTCGTGGCGACGGTGGCGGTCGGCAGCATTCCCGAAGGGCTCGCCCTCGATCCCACGGGCGCGCGGCTCTACGTCGCGAACAGCGGGCCCAACAGCGTATCGGTGGTCGACACGGCGACGCGGACCGTCGTGTCGACCGTCGAGGTCGGGTTCACGCCGTTCGCGATCGGCATGCGGCCGGACGGCGCGCGGGCGTTCGTGTTGAATCGGCAGAGCGCCGACGTTTCGGTGCTCGATACCGCGACCGACCCCGTCACCGTGAGGGCGACCGTCGAGGTCGGGTCGAGCCCTGCGGGCATGGGCGAGCTCGTCGTGCCGGCGCTGCGGGTGCCGAGCTTCGTCGCGGACGCGCGAAAGTGCCAGGCGACGCTCTTCCGCCAGGCGGTGAAGCTCGTGAAGCTGCATCACGGCCTCGAGGCCACCTGTCGTCTCGGGATCCGCAAGGCGGAGGCGGATGGCAGGAGCACGGCGGCGGCCGAGGCCGCGTGTCAGGCCGCGCTCGATCCCGGCGACCCCCTGTCGAAGATCGCCCGGGCGAGGATGAGGCTCGGCGCCGCCGTCCAACGGCGCTGCACGGCGGTCGCGCCGTCGCTGATGAACGGTCCCTGCGATCGCGGCGCGACGACCGTCTCGGCGACTCTCGATTGCCTGATGCCGCAGCACGAAGCCCGGGTGGCGGCGCTCGCCGACGACGAGCTCGCGCCGACGCATCCGGCGCCGTCCAAGCCGGCCCTCGCGTGCCAGAGCGCGATGGCAAAGCACGGCCGGCGCTTCGCCGACCGCTTGCACGAGGACTTCGCGGCGTGTCTCGAGAAGGTGCTGACCGCGGCGGCGACGGGCAAGGGCGAAGCGAAGGCCGCCGCGCGCTGCCGGGGTACGCTCGATCTCGCGAACCCGGCATCGAAGGCCGCGCGCGCGCGCGCGGCCGCACTCGCGGGGATGGGGAAGAAGTGCGCCGCGGTGGTCCCGGCCGACCTCGGCCATCCGTGTGACGCCGATGCGGCGACGACGGCCGAGACCGCGGGCTGCGTCGTGGCGGAGCACGCCGCCGACGTGGCGAAACTCGTGGCGGCGGAGGCGAACGACGCCTGCGCGATGGCGACGCGGCTCGGGATCGGCGAGCGTTACCCGGCGATCTGCGGCGGACCGTAGTCGCTGGCGGGCCGCTCAGCCGGCCGGCGCGAACGCGTCCGGCGGTCCTCGACGGGCGGTACGCTCGAAATCGGTGACCTCCCCGGCCGGCCCGGCGAGGACCAGCGTGTCGCCCGCGGCGAGAGCGTGATCCGGATCCGGAACCTCGAACGTATGGCCGGGATCGTCGCGACGCTCGACCGCGAGCACGCTCACGCCGAAGCGCGCGCGGCAGTCGAGCTCGCGCAGCGTGCGCCCGTCCCACCCGCGCGGCACCTCGAAGCGCACGACCCTATACCCCTTCGACCACCGTGGGAGCGCGTCGACGCCGGCCGCACCCGGAATCGTCCGCATCGCCACCAGCGCGCGATTGTAGGCGCGGATCACGTCGGCGCGCGACAGCAGCCCGAGCACGCGTGTCTGATCGTCGCTTGCGACGACGGGGAGCGCGTCGCGATCGTCCTCCTCCATCCGGCCGAGCGCCTGGCCGAGGCTCGTCTCCAGCGTGACGGTCGGAACGTGGCGGTCGCAGAGGTCGCCGGCCGTGCGCTCGCTTCCGGCCTCGGGATCGAGGAGTACGGCGCGGACGCCGTGCAGCGACAACGTCCCGAGCAGGCGGCCGCCGCCCTCGACGACGGGAAAGTGGCTCCCGGTGCTTTCGCCCATCACCTTCAAGACCTCGGCGAGCGGCGCGTCGGCGCGGATCGGCTCGAAGACTTCGTGGAAGGCGGAGGCGACCGGGATCAGGTCCATGATCTGCTCGCGCGGCGGCTCGAGGCTGGTTCCGGCGCGCGCGAGCCCGAGCGTGTCGATCGACTCCGATTCGATCGCGCTGGCGACGATGACTGCGAGGATCACGGTGACGAGCGCCGGCAACGCGATCTCGTGGCTGCCCGTCGTTTCGAACAGCAGGAAGATCGCGGTGAGCGGCGCGTGCGTACAGGCACCGAGAAACGCGGCGAGGCCGACGAGGGCGTACGAGCCGCGCGGTCCGGTGAGGCTCGGCATCCACCAGGCGGACAGGGAGCGGAACGCGCCGCCGCTCATCGCCCCGATGAAGAAGATGGGACCGAAGACGCCGCCTGGAGCGCCGCAGCCGAGCGAGACGCTGCTCGTGAGGATCTTGGCGAGCGCGAGTGCGACCATCAGCGTCGCGGGGAGCTTTCCGGCGAGCGCCTCTTCGATGACGGGATAGCCGTCGGAGAGGTTCTTCGGCAGGAATGCCCCGACGACGCCGACCGCGGCGAGTCCGCCGACGAGCTTCGTCGCCGTGCCGACGCGCAGCCGTGCGAGGCGTTCGAGGGTGGCGTGGAAGAAGCGGACGTAGCTCGCCGCGAGCAAGCCGAGGAAGAGGCCCATGAGGGCGTACGTCACCAGTTCTTGGTACGCGCCGAGATCGAACGCCCGCACCTGGAAGACCGTGTCGACGCCGCCGAGCGCGCGCGCCGTGATCACCGCCGTCGCGGTCGAGATGACGATCAGGCTGAAATGTGCGAGCTCGACCTTGCCCTGGAGCACGATCTCCTGCGCGAACATCACGCTGCCGATCGGCGCGTTGAAGGTGGTCGCGATGCCGGCGGCCGCGCCGCACGCGGCGAGGAGCTTCGAGCGTGGTTCGAGGCGGAGGAGCCGCGCGACGAACGAGCCGATCGATCCGCCGATCTGCGCGATCGGTCCTTCGCGACCGACCGAAGCGCCCGCGCCGAGCGAGATCGCGGCGCCGAGGGTCTTGACGATCATCCAGCGCCGCTTCACCCGTCCGCTCTCGAGGTGCACCATCTCGAGGAAACGCGGGAAGCCGTAGCCGAGCGCGTGCCCGGGGAAGATCCGTTCCAGCAGGAGCAGCGCGATTCCGCCTGCGGCGAGCACGATGGGCGGCGCGAGCGGCTGCGCCGCCCCCCACGCGCCGAGCGCGGCGCCGAGCGCCCCGAAGGCGCGTGCCGCGGTCCTGATCGCGGCCTGGAAGACGACGCTGCCGGCCGCGCCGAGGAAGCCGATCAGCGCCGCGACGAGAACGAGGCCGGTGTATTGGGTGTGCGTCGCCGACGCGCTTCGCGACCCGGACACCGGCTCACCATGCCAAAACGGTCATGCGCTTGCGAGCCGCGTGCGGCGTAGTATAGCTCAGCGCTCAATGCATCCGGACGAGATCCAGCGCAGCCTGGCCGAAACGTTCCCCGACGCGCACATCCGCGCGGAGGACTACACCGGCGGCGGCGATCATTTCTCGGTCCACATCACGAGCGCCACGTTCGCGGGACGGTCGTTGGTGGAGCGTCACCAGATGGTCTATCGAGCGCTCGGCGCGTTGATGCCCCGCATCCACGCGTTGCAGCTCAAGGCCGACGCGCCGGGCGAGTGAAGGAGAACCGACCATGGCAGACCCCGTCATCACCGAGATCGAGAACGAGATCCGCGACAACAAGGTCATGATCTACATGAAGGGCACGCCGAGCTTTCCACAGTGCGGCTTCTCCGCGGCGACCATCGAGGTCTTCGAGGAGCTCGGCCGGCCCTTCGGCAGCGTCGATGTGCTGAGCCAGCCAGCCAAGCGCGAGGCGATCAAGCGCTATTCGAACTGGCCGACGATCCCGCAGGTGTACGTCGATGGAAAGTTCCTCGGCGGCTGCGATATCGTGCGCGAGATGCACGCGACCGGCGAGCTGAAGCGCCTCCTCGACGCGTCGTTCGCGGGTTAGGGACGCGTTCTTTCCCCCGCCCGGACGCGCCACGCTGGGAGCCGGTCCGCGGAAGGGTGCCGTCGGCGCGTGGCTCTCAGCGGGCGAGGGCCTGCGCCAGGTCCGCGATGAGGTCCGCGCCGTCTTCGATGCCGACCGAGTACCGGATCAGGTTGTCCTTGATGCCGACCTGGAGACGCTCCTCGGTCGTGAGCTCGTAGAAGCTCATGAGCGCCGGCTGCTCGATCAGGCTCTCGACGCCGCCGAGCGACGGCGCGATGCGGGGGATGCCGCAGGCGTCGACGACCCGCGTCGCTGCATCCAGGTGGCCGTCGACCTCGAAGGAGACGACCCCGCCGAAGCCACGCATCTGCCTCCGCGCGACGGCGTGCTCCGGGTGGCTCGGCAGGCCCGCGTAGTGCACCCGCCGCACCTTCGGATGCGCTTCGAGGAACTCGGCGATCGCCTGCGCGTTGGCGTTCTGCCGTTCGATGCGGAGCGCCAGCGTCTTCAGACCGCGGATCAGGAGATAGGCCGCGAAGGGATCGATCACGGCGCCGATCACCCCTTGCAACGCACGGATCCCGTCGACGAGGTCCGCCGATCCCAGCACCGCGCCGGCCATGAGGTCGTTGTGGCCGCCGAGGAACTTGGTGGCGGAGTGCAGGACGAGGTCGATGCCCCAGGCGAGCGGCCGCTGGTTGTAGGGCGTCGCGAAGGTGGCGTCGACGATGGTCTTCACCCGGTGGCGCCGCCCGATCTCGGCGAACCGTTCGAGGTCGAGGATGCGGTTGTAGGGATTCGTCGGGGACTCGCTGAGGAGGATGCGCGTGTTCGGGCGGATCGCCTCGGCAATGGCGTCGTAGTCGCCGGCGGGGACGGTCGAGCACTCGATGCCGTAGCGGTGCAGCGTCTGGTTCAGGAACTGGCGCGTACGCCGGTAGGAGTCGTCGGTGACGACGACGTGCGCGCCGCGCGACAGCATCGCGAAGAGCGTCGTCGTGACCGCCGCCATGCCGCTCGAAACGAGCAGGCAGTCCTCCGCGCCCTCGAGCGCGGCGAGCTTGTGCTCGGCGATGCGCTGCGTGGGGTTGCCGTAGCGACCGTACTCCTCGCGCTCGATGCGGTGCTCGAAATGGTCGCGCAGCTCCTGCGTGTCGGCGAAGGTGTAGGTCGCTGTCTGGATGATCGGCGTGGTGAGCGCGTTGCCGGCCTTCCGGCGCGGCTCGCCGGCGTGCACGGCGGCGGTCCCGAACCCCGGCGCTCCGGCGTCTCGGCGCGACGGGTCGTCGACCGGCGGCACGCCGGTTCCCTGCGGATCGCGCGCGGTCATCAGCCTTCGAGGAGGCGGGCGCGATCGACGTGGCGCGCGATCGTGTCCGCGACGTGCTTGGCGTCGGCCGGGAGCTCGACGGGTAGGTTCTGATAGCGCGATTCGACGCCTGCGAGCGTGCCGAGGTGGTACGCCGTCTTCTGGTCGGCGAACTTCAAGCCGTGGGCGGTCGAGACCACCACGACGCGGTCGCACGCCTTGATGATCTTGCGCTCGACGAGCTTGCGGAGCGCGGCCAGCGCGACGCCCGTGTGCGGACAGTTGAACATGCCGGTGCGGTCGGCGCGCGCGGACTCGTCCGCCAGTTCCTGCTCGCTCGCCTGCTCGACGACGCCGTTGAAGCGCTGCAACGTTCGGATGGCCCGCTTTGCGCTCACCGGGTTGCCGATCTGGATGGCGCTCGCGAGCGTCTTCTTCGCCGTGACCGGCGCGAACTCCTCGAAGTGCTTCAAGTACGAGCGATAGAGCGGGTTCGCGTGCTCGGCCTGGGCGACGCAGATGCGCGGCAGCTTCTGGATCAGGCCGAGGTCTTGCAGCAGCAGGAAGCCCTTGCCGAGCGCCGTCACGTTGCCGAGGTTGCCCCCGGGGATGATCACCCAGTCGGGCACCTCCCAGTCGAACTGCTGCACGATCTCGATCGCGACGGTCTTCTGGCCCTCGATGCGCAGGCTGTTCATCGAGTTGGCGAGGTAGATGCGCTTCTGCTTGGTGATCTCCTGGACGACCGCCATGCAGCCGTCGAAGTCGGTGTCGAGCGAGAGCACGAGCGCGCCGTTCGCGAGCGGTTGCACGAGCTGCGCCGGTGAGACCTTGTTGCGCGGCAGCAGCACGATCGACGCGATGCCGGCCGCCGCGCAGTACGACGCGAGCGCGGCCGAGGTGTCACCGGTCGAGGCGCACGCGACGGCGTCGATCGGCTGGCCATCGGCGATCATCTGCTTCACTACGGAGACGAGCACCGTCATGCCGAGATCCTTGAACGAGCCCGTGTGCGAGTTGCCGCACTGCTTGACCCAGAGATCCTCGACGTGGAGCTGCCGGCCGTAACGCTCGGCCCACAAGAGATTGCTGTTGCCCTCGAACGTGGAGACGATGTTCTCGTTGTCGATGAAGGGGACGACCCACTCCTTCTTGCCCCATACGCCGGAGCCGTAGGGGTAGGCGCCCTTGCGGTTGCGCTCCTCGAAGAGCTGCATCCAGGCGGCCGGGGCGCGTGTGCGGAGCGCGTCGACGTCGTGCTGCACCTCCAGCAGGTCGCCGCAGGACGGGCAGCGGTAGATGATCTCGAGTAGCGAGAACTGCCCGTGGCACCCGTTGATGCACTGAAACCACGCATTGTAGCCCATGGCGGGCGAGCTTCCGTCAGGCGATGCGAAAAATCAACTCGCGAACGTCGCGCGCGCCATCACCACCAACCGTGCGCGCGCAGCACGACGACCCACGCGTAGCCCGTGCCCCAGGGGGTCGGATCGAGCCAGGGATCGAGCGCGCCGATCATCGCGAGGGGCACCGACGCCGCGAGCGCGAGCCAGAACGCGATCCGCCCGGCGCGTGAGCGGAACGTGGCATAGGCATCGGCGAGGAACACGAGCAGGAGCGGAATGAAGAGGCAGAACCAGCGCACGCCATAGCTGTTGCCGCCCGGGCTGTCGGAGGTGAGCAGATAGTAGGCGACGAGCGCCACGGTCGGCGCGAGCACGAGCACGAGCTCGGCGCGCCAGCGATAGGTGCGGTCGGCTGCGAGACGGAGCATGCCGAGCACGACGAAGAGGAGCACCGGGGTGAGCGCGAAGAGACCGCGCTCGCCGAAGGTGCAGAGCCACACGTAGGCAAGGAAGGCGCGGAGCGATGCGTGCGGCAGGGAGGAGCCGGCGAGGTGGCCCTTGTCCGCCGAGAAGTACGACCCGGGATACTCGAAGAGCCGGGGCTGCAACGAGAGCGGCAGCGGGCTGCCCGAGAGCGCGTACGCGTACGCCAGGTAGCCGAGGAGCGGCACGGCGGTCGCGGCGGCGAGCGTGAGGACCGCGGCGATCGGTCGCGGGGCGCCGGGCCAGCCGACGTACAGCAAGAGGAACGGCAGGTAGAACGCCGCGCCGTGGTCCGCGGTCGCGGCGACGCCGACGAGCAGGCCGCCGAGCGCGAGCCCCGCGAGCCCGCTACCGCAACGGCGCCATGACCAGACGAGGAGCGTCCCGACGAGCAGCGCCGTCGCCGACGGCGGATGGTTCGAGAAGGTGACGCTGTACGTCGCGTTCAACGAGCCGAGCCCGAGCGCGACGATCGTGAGCGCGCGCCAGCGGGAATCGGGCACGAGGCGCGCGAGGAAGCGCGTCAGGAAGAGCAGGCCGAGCCATGTCGTGAGCCCGATGGTGAGGAGCGTCGTCCAGTAGTACGCACGGGGGAGGTCGGTGCGAAACGTGATGCCGCACGCGACCTCCGCGGCGTAGGCGGGGACCGCCATGAGCGCGACGGCGGGCGGCTTGTCCGAGTAGTAGCGTCCCTCGATCATGCACACGTCGCCGCTCTTGCGGCCCATCTCCGTGCCGTCCACCCAGAGCCGACCGTGCTCGACGATCGCCTCGACCATTCCGAGCCGCGAGGTATCGTTCCATCCGCCCCAGTGGGTGCGAGTGGCGAGGACGAGGAACGCCGCGACGGCCGCGAGCGCCAGCCACTCGGGGGCGCAGAGCGGCGACACCGCGGAGGCGCGCGGCAGCTCGCTCACCGCGCGGCCCTCGTGCCGTCGGCGGGCGGCGTGGCGTCGTCCGGGGTCCGGCGCGTCGCTGCGACGCCGCCCGCGACGGCGGCGGCGGCCAGGAGGTTCGCGAGCGTGAGCGCCCATTCGCGAGGCGCGTCGCGTCGGCGGAGCTCCAGGCGGCGGGCGCGTACCGCCGGGGGAAAGATCGTCTCGTCCGGCTGCACGTGCATGGCAAGGAGGTTGCCCCACTGCCACGAGAGAATCTGGAGGCTCATGGTGACGAGGCATGTCGCAACGCCGGGCGTCGTGCGCGGGAGGAGGAATGCCGTACCGATCAAGAAGGGCGTCGTGAACGCGCCGTACGTGCTGTGGATCCGGGTCGGCAGCAGGACCGCCGCGAGCATCACCAGCGCCGCGAGTGGCAGGATGGCGAAGCGTGCGCGGGCGGGATCGCGCCGCTCCCAGGCGCGCGTGAGCGTGTATGCGCCGGCGAGCCCGCCGGTGAGGAGCAGCGTGCCCCAGGTGTCGCGGGCGAGGCCGAGGAGCGGCGTTCGCGGGTCGAGGATCCCCGTCGTCAGCAAGTCCGCGTACCAGACGTTGAAGCTCATCGCCGTCGTCCACTGCAGGCGATAGACGAAATTCTCGAGGTACGTGGCGCGGAGCCAGGCGTCGCCGGAGTCGATCCAGAAGGGGAGAGCCGCGAGGTTCAGCACCAGAACGGCGACGAGTCCGGCACCGACGATCCGCGCGCGCGGCACGCGGAAGAGAAACGCGTAGAGCCAGAGCGGCGCGAAGATCAGCCCCGAGGGCTTGGCCGCGAGCGCGACGCCCCAGAGCGCTCCGGCCGAGAGCCAGCGTCCGCGCGTCATCGCGGCGACCATCCACACGCCGGGGGCCAGGACCCAGGATTCGGTCTGACCCCAGAACGCGCCGTCGAGGAGGAGCGGCGGCGCGAGCCATGCGGCGGCGAAGGCTCCCGCGGCGGCAGGCACGCTGGCGAAGCCGCGGACGACGCTGAACAGCCCGAGCGCGATCGCGAGCTCGGCGAGCGTGGTGCTCGCGGCATAGACGGCGCGCGACGCCTTGGTGTTCGCGACCGGATCGGGGTCGAGCCGTTCGAGCAGGGCGCCCTGCAGCGCGAAGGCGTACGCGGCGAGCGGCGGATAGTTCAAACGCTCGCCGGTGCCCGTCTCGAGACGCTGCATCCGCCCGTCGATCGGAGCGTCGGTGAGGCAGGTGCCCGGTCCGTGGCGGTAGAGGTCGAGCACGCCGGCCCGGATGGCCTGTCGGCCCCAGCACACGTAGTCGACGTGGTCGCCGAGGAATCCGTAGCGGGGCGCGAGGTCGAGCAGCCAGGCGCGCACCAGGACTCCCGCGAGCAGCGCCGCGGCGAACGTGACGACGACGAAACGCCGCGGAGCGGAGACGGCGGGAGGCGAGCCGGCCACGCCGGCTTGCTAGGCGCCCGTCCGCCGAAACTCAAGCGGAGACGTGTCGCGGGGCCACGCGGCGGCGTTCTCCGCGTGGCCCCGATGCGGGGGCCGGGGCGCTACCGTGTGATCGCGATGCGACGGGGTTTCGTCCGCTCCGCCTTCGGGATCTCGAGCGAGAGGACGCCGTGCTGCATGCGAGCGACGATGCGGTCGCTGTCGACGTCGCTCGAGAGGGTGAAGCGGCGGACGTAGTTGCCGACGTTGTACTCCGTGTAGAGCGGGTTCATTTCCTCGTACTGCTTCACGTCGACCTGGCCCTCGATGGAAAGCACGCCGTCGTCGAGGTGGACGTTCAGAGACTCCTCGTCGACGCCGGGCATGTCCGCCCACAGCCAGAGGCCGTCCTTGGTTTCGAAGATGTCGACTTGCGGCACGTACGTCCGACCCGCTCGCGTCACCTCGTCGCGGGCCTCCTGCTTCTCCGGAACGTTGAGTTCTTGCTGGGTCATCGTCGTCACCTCCTGTTCAAGCCGCCTTTACCGCGATCTGCCGCGGCTTGGCGTCTTCTTTCTTGGGCACGCGCACCGTGAGGATGCCGTGCTTGTACGAGGCCTCGGCGCGCCCGAGGTCGAGATCGGCCGGCACCTGGAACGAACGGGAGAACTGCCCCGCACTGCGCTCGCGACGGTGGAAACTACCGTCCGCCGGCTGCCGGACCTCGCGCTTGCCGCTCACGGTCAGCGTGCGGCCCTCGGCCTCGATGGCGACGTCCTCGGGCGCGACGCCCGGCACCTCCAACTTCACGACGTAGCCGTCCTTGTCGGCGAAGACGTTGACTGGCGGGAAGACGCCGCGACCGGACGGGCCGAGATCGATCCCGAACGGCTTGTCGAACACGCGCTCCAGCTCGCGCTGGAGGTTCAGCAAGCCGGCGACGGGATCGAAGCCAGACGAAATACGAAATCGAGCCATGGTGGAACCTCCTCGTGGGATGATGAAATTGGCGGCAGTCTCGCTCCGCCGCCTCGTCCGCAAACCTAAGACCACATCGTTCCGCGTCAAGGCGTGCGGTCGAGCGCGTCGCCTCCGACCGTCTCCACCCCCGATGTGCAGGGGCTTGCACCAGTGTCTACACATCTGTAGGTAGGCGTCTCGATGCCGTCGCGCCTCCGCCCCGCACCCGCCGCGGACGACACCCGCGAGCACATCATCGACGCCGCCCAGGCGATCTTCGCGCGCGACGGATTCGCCGGGGCGAAGATGCAGGAGATCGCCGATCGCGTCGGCATCCAGCGGCCGAGCCTCTTCTACCACTTCAAGAACAAGGAGGCGCTGTTCGTGGCCGCGCACGAGCAGGTCTTCGCGAAGATCGAGCCGGTCTTTCGGGAGAGTCTCGCGCCCAACGGCGATCCGTTCGTGCAGCTCGACCGGGTGAGCCGCGCCGTACTCGCGGTCATGGCGGAGGAGCCCGACTTCGCGCGTATGATCGCGCGCACGTCGGTCGACCGCCATCCCGCGGCCGTGAAGATCGTCCGCACGTACCTCCAGCCGCTGATCGACCTCTCGGTCGATTTCGTCCGTGATGGCCAACGGCGCGGCGTGTTCGCCGACATCGACCCGTTCTTCTTCACCCTCAACAGCTGGGGCGCGTCGCTGATGTATTTCATCGCCCGCGATCTGCTCGCCCCGGTCGCCAAGCCCACCGATCCGAAGGACGTCGCCCGGTTCACCACGACACTGTTGCAGATGGGCAATCGTGCCCTCGCACCCAACGAGCGACGCGCGGCCGCCTCGCAGCGCGCGTCCTAGCGCCAGGAGAGC
The DNA here is from genome assembly GCA_020848745.1 of Deltaproteobacteria bacterium. NCBI lineage: Bacteria > Pseudomonadati > Myxococcota > Myxococcia > Deltaproteobacteria bacterium. The sequence goes on from JADLHM010000055.1 coordinate 53,418, forward strand.
GATTCCATGGAACGCCGAGTCTTCACCCGAGAGCACGAGCTCTTTCGCGAGCAGTTCAAGAAGTTCTGCGAGCGCGAGATCGCGCCGAACGTCGAGCGCTGGGAAGAGCAGCGCATCGTCGATCGCGAGACCTGGAAGAAGGCGGGAGAGCAGGGCTACCTCTGTCCGACCCTGGAGCCGAAATACGGCGGCTCGGGCGTCGATTTCGGCTACGCCGCGATCATCAACGAGGAGATCGTGAAGGCCGGGTCGTCCGGGTTCACCGCCGGACTCCACAGCGACATCGTCGTTCCGTACATCGAGAGCTTCGGCAACGAGGCGCAGAAGGCGCGTTGGCTGCCCGGTTGCGCGAGCGGCGACATCATCACCGCCATCGCCATGACCGAGCCGAACACGGGCTCCGACCTGGCCGGGATCAAGACGACTGCCGTTCGCGACGGCGACTCGTACATGATCAACGGGCAGAAGACCTTCATCTCGAACGGTATCCTCTGCGACCTCGTGATCGTGGCGGCCAAGACCGATCCCGAATCGCGGCACGGCGGCGTGAGTCTGATCGTCGTCGAGAACGGCACGCCCGGCTTCGAGAAGGGCCGCAAGCTCAACAAGATGGGCATGCACTCGCAGGACACCGCGGAGCTGCATTTCTCCGATTGTCGGGTGCCCGCCGACAACCTGCTCGGCCAGGAAGGCCAGGGCTTCTACTACTTGATGGAGAAACTCCAGCAGGAGCGGCTCGTGTGCGCGATCGGCGCGCAGGCGGGTGTCGAGACCGTGCTCGGGGAAACCATCAAGTACACGCAGGAGCGCCAGGCGTTCGGGAAGCCGATCGCCAAGTTCCAGAACACGCAGTTCAAGCTGGCGGAGATCGCGACCGAGGTCGAGCTCGGCCGCGTCTTCGTCGACCGTCTCATCGACGAGCACATCAAAGGCACCCCCATCATCAAAGAGACGAGCATGGCCAAGTGGTGGGTCACCGAGATGTGCAAGCGCAACATCGATCTCTGCCTGCAATTCTACGGCGGCTACGGCTTCATGGAGGAGTATCCCATCTGTCGCGCCTACCGTGACGCCCGCATCCAGACGATCTTCGCGGGTACGACCGAGATCATGAAGATCATCATCGCCAAATCCATGGGACTCTAGTCCCGAGCCCGCAAGGAGCCATTCGAATGATCAAGAATCCGCGCAAAGTGTCCGTGATCGGCGTCGGCATGACGCAGTTCTTCAAGCCCGGCGAGAAAGACTATCCCGAGCTCAGCAAGCAGGCCGGGGAACAGGCGCTCAAGGACGCCGGCATCTCGTACGACCTGATCGAGCAGGCCTTCGTCGGCTACGTGTACGGCGAGTCGACCTGCGGACAGCGCGCCGTCTATCAGCTCGGCCTGACCGGCATCCCCGTCTACAACCTCAACAACAACTGCTCGACGGGCTCGACCGCGCTCTACCTCGCATACCAGGCGATCGCGAGCGGCATGAACGAGTGCGTGCTCGCACTCGGCTTCGAGAAGATGGAGCGCGGCTCCCTCGGCGCGAAGTTCACCGACCGCACGCATCCCATGGACCAGCACATGCAGGTCATGATGTCGATGCAGGGCTTCGAGTCGGCGCCGGCGGCGGCGCAGATGTTCGGGGGCGCCGGCCGCGAGCACATGAAGAAGTACGGCACCACCAAGGAGCAGCTCGCCAAGGTCGCCGTCAAGAACCGCCGCCACGCGGTCGCCAACCCGCGCTCGCAATTCCGCCAGGCGTCGAGCCTGGAGGAGATCCTGGCCGCGCCGATGGTCTTCGAGCCGCTCACCAAGTTCCAGTGCTGTCCGACGTCCGACGGCTCGGCGGCGGCGATTCTCTGCTCCGAGGAGTTCGCCAAGAAGCACGGTGCCGACAAGGGGATCTCCATCCCCGCCATGACGATGACCACCGACTACCCGACGAGCTTCGAGCAGTCGATGATCAAGATGGTCGGTCAGGACCTCACCCGGGCCGCCGCCAAGCAGGTGTACGAGCGGAGCGGCCTCGGTCCCGAGGACGTGCAGGTGATCGAGCTGCACGACTGCTTCACGCCGAACGAGCTCATCACCTACGAGGGCCTCGGTCTCTGCGGCGAGGGCCAGGCCGGCAAGCTCATCGAGGAGGACCGGACCACGTACGGCGGCACGTGGGTCGTGAACCCGTCGGGTGGCCTGCTCTCGAAGGGCCATCCGCTCGGGGCGACCGGACTTGCCCAGTGCTTCGAGCTGAACTCGCAGCTCCGTGGGCTCGTCGAGCCCGAGCGCCAGGTGCAAGGCGCGAAGGTCGCGTTGCAGCACAATCTCGGCCTCGGCGGCGCCTGCGTCATCGCGATGTACAAGAAGGACTAGGGGAGCCGGCGATCCTCGGTTGCGACGGCGGCGCGCCGGGCTCGGTGCCCGGCGCGCCGCCGTCGTTTCGGCGTCGCTTGTGGCCGGTGGACGTTCGCTGCATATAGGTGCGTCCATGGCCGAGGCGCACGCGGTGTCGTTGGGGGCGACGCTCCCGTTCTGGTCGGTCGCACCCTTCGCGTTGATGCTGCTCGGCATCGCGCTCATCCCGCTGCGGTGGCCGCACTTCTGGGAGCGCAACGGCAACAAGGGGATCGTGAGCGCGGTCCTCGGGGTTCCGGTCGCGCTCTATGTCGCGACACACGATCCGCACCTCCTCTGGCACACGGCGCTCGAGTACGTATCGTTCATCGCGCTCCTCGGCGCGCTCTTCACGATCTCGGGCGGCATCGTCCTGCGCGGAGACCTGCGCGCGACGCCCGGCATCAACACGACATTCCTCGCGGTCGGCGCGCTCCTCGCGAACGTGATCGGAACGACGGGCGCCAGCATGCTGCTGATCCGGCCGCTCCTCCAGACCAACTCCGAGCGCAAGCACGTCGGCCACATCCCGATCCTCTTCATCTTCGTCGTCTCGAACTGCGCGGGGTTGCTGACCCCGCTCGGCGACCCGCCGCTCTTCCTCGGCTATCTGCGCGGGGTGCCGTTCTTCTGGACGCTGCGCCTGCTCCCCGAATGGCTCTTCGTCGTCTCGATCCTGCTCGTCGTGTTCTATGTGATGGATGCGCGGGCGGTCGCGAAGGAGTCTGCCGCGGATCTGCGCCGGGACGTCGCGCGGCAGGTGCCCCTGCAACTCGCCGGCACCATCAACGGCCTCTATCTCCTCGGCGTCGTGCTGGCGGTGCTGGTGAGCCCGTCGCTCCCGGAGGGACCGGTGCGCGAGGGCGTGCGGCTCGGCGTGATGGCCGCCATGACGGCGCTGTCGCTCGCGACCACGCCGCAGGCGCTGCGCAAGGAGAACGGCTTCACCTTCGGCCCGATCACGGAGGTGGCCGTGCTCTTCGCGGGCATCTTCGCAACGATGGTTCCGGCGCTCGAGATCTTGCGCGTGCGCGGCGCCGAGTTCGGCATCCAGGCGCCGTGGCAATTTTTCTGGCTCTCGGGCTCGCTCTCCTCCTTCCTGGACAACGCGCCCACGTACCTGACGTTCGCCTCGCTCGCGCAGAGCCTCGGTCCGGGCGCCGACGCCGCCGTGCACCTCGCGGGGGGGCCGGTTTCCGCGACCCTGCTCACCGCCATCTCCGCCGGCTCGGTGCTCATGGGCGCCAACAGCTACATCGGCAACGGTCCGAACTTCATGGTGAAGGCGATCGCCGAGGAGCAGGGCGTCGCGATGCCGAGCTTCGGCGGCTACATGGTCTGGTCGGGCGCGATCCTGATCCCGATCTTCGTCGTGATGACATTCCTGTTCTTCGCGTGAGGCCGCGATGAGCTACGAGCGCGGCGCCATCGTCCTGCTACGCCTGAGCGGCTTCGCCGTGCTGGTGCTCTCGGTCGTCATGCTGGCGGCCTTCCCGACCGCGCCGCTCGAGCGGAACGTGCCGGGCTTCGTGAGCCCGGTCGTCGGCTTCGAGCTCGCTTCGAGCCCCGAGCACGTCTTCGGAATCCTCGGAGCGCCGGACGACCCCGCGCGTCCGGCGGCGGTCGCGGGGATGGATCGCGGCAATCGCATCGACCTCCTCTTCATGATCGCGTACCCGGCCCTGTACCTCGGCATCGTGCTGCTGCTCCGCGCGCGCGGTCGTCTCGCGGGCGGCATCGGACAGGTCGCGATGCTGCTGCCGAGCGTGATGTGGCTCGGCGACCTCTTCGAGAACCGCGAGCTGTTCGTGCTCGCCGGGCTCACCGACCCGGCCGCCATGACGGACGCGCTCGCACGCTTGCGCGTATTCACGCTCGTGAAATGGTACGCGATCTTCGGGGCGTCCGCGCTCGTCGCCTACCCGATCTGGCGACAGGCGAGCTGGTGGCGGTGGGCGGGTGTCGCGTTCGGGCTTGCAGCCGCCGTCGGCTTCGCGTCCGTGATCGCGCTTCCCGCGATCGAGCTTGCGGCGTATCTTCTGTCGCTGGCCTGGCTCGTCACCTGGGTGTACTCCATGCGGGCGTGAGCGACGCCGCGTTCTGGATCGAGCGCCTCGACCTCCGACCGCACCCCGAGGGCGGCTATTTCCGCGAGACGTATCGGGCGGCCGAGAGCATCGCCGCGTCGGCGCTGCCGCCGCGCTTCGGCGGCGGGCGCGCCTTTGCGACGGCGATCTACTTCCTCCTGACGCGCGATGCGTTCTCGGCGTTCCATCGCATTCGTTCCGACGAGATATGGCACTTCTACGCCGGGCAGAGCGTCACGCTGGCGATCCTCGAGGACGTCGGTGGAGGTCGCCTCACGATCGCGAGCCTCGGCCGCGACCCGGCGCGGGGGGAGCGTCCGCAGATCGTCGTGCCGGCCGGCGCGTGGTTCGGCGCCGAGGTCGCCCCCGCGGGGACCTACGCCCTCGTCGGCTGCACCGTGGCGCCCGGGTTCGACTTCGCCGACTTCGATCTCGCCGAGCGCGCGGCGCTCCTGGCGCGGTACCCGCGGCACCGCGGCGTGATCGAGCGGCTGACCCGGATCGGCTGATCCGGCGCGGCGGGCTGTCCGCCTCGCATCCTCATCGCGTCGAGGAGTCCTCGGATCGTCGTCCGGCGCGGCCTGTCGGCGTCATCCGAGCTCGGCGGCGACCCGTAGCTCGCGGAACGACTCCTCGATCGCGAGCACGAACTCGTGCAGGTCGGGAACGAGGTCCCAGTCGGCGATGAAACCCCAGCAGAGACGGCCGGCGTAGCTGAAGAGGGCGACTCCCAGCGCCTGGTTCGGGAGGAGCGCCAGCATCGGGTAGCACTCGCGGAGCTCGGCGCCGAGAAGGTAGAGCGGAATCTGCGGACCCGGCACGTTCGTCACGACCAGGTTGAACGGACGCGAGCGCGTGCTGAGGCGGACCGCCGACGAGAGCAGGGTCGTGCTGGTCCACTCGCTCACGGCGGCGAGGACGCGCGCACCGAGCGTCTGGCGGGACTCCTTGAGGCGCGCGGTATTGGCGCGGACCTTGTCGAGCCGCCGGCGCGGGTCGCGCTCGGCGACCGGCAGCTCGGTGATCCAGAGCGCGATCTGGTTCCCGAGCGTTCCGCGCTGCTCGTCGGTGCGGATGCTGACAGGGATGCTCGCGCGCAGCTCCAGGACGTCGACGTTCACGCGCCGGTCTTCGAGGAACGTGCGGAGCGCCCCCGACACCGTCGCGAGCACGACATCGTTGACGGTGCCGCCGAGGCGGTCTTTCACGGCCTTGACGGCGTCGAGATCGAGGGGAAGCCAGTCGTAGCGCCGGTGCGGACCGATCGGCAGGTTGATCGGCGTCGGCGACGCGGGGCGCGCGGCGACGCCGAGGGTCTCCCCGAGCGCGCTCAGGGCCTCCCAGAAGCCGGCGAGGATGCGGGTCGGCGCGGTGAACGCACAGGGCGCCTCCCACAGGAAATCGAGCGGCTCGCGGAGCCGGCGCAGCCATTCGTCGCGGAAGATCTGAAGGGGTGTCGGCGCCGGACGGGGAATCCAGCGCGGTCCCTGGGTGAATTCCGCCGACGGCGTCGGGTTCAGCAGCACCGCCAGGAGATCGACGCCGGAGACGCCGTCGACCATACAGTGGTGGGTCTTGGCGACGAGCGCGAAGCGGTGTCCCTCGAGGCCTTCCACCACCCAGATCTCCCAGAGCGGCTTCGCGCGGTCGAGCTGCTGGGAGACGATGCGAGCCGCGAGCCGCTTCAGCTGCCGTTCGTCACCCGGACGCGGCAGGCTCGCGTGGCGGACGTGGTAGTGGATGTTGAAGTGCTCGTCGTCGACCCACACCAGGCGGTTTCCGAGCGGCACCGTGGTGAGCCGCTGGCGGTAGCGCGGGATCAGGTGCAACCGCGACTCGATGTAGGTGCGGATCGTGTCGATGTCGATGCCGCCATCGGGTCCCGACAGCGGAGCCGCGTCCAGCACCAGCACGGCGGCGACGTGCTGATGGGTGGTCGGGCTCTCGATCGCGAGAAACGAGTTGTCGACGACGGACAGGCGGTCGAAGGCGTAGCTTTGCATGGCGGCGGGCTCCGGTGGCCGTGGTTTCGGCCCGCTACTATAGCCGAGGCGCCGGCCGCTTGGCTCCCCCGGATCGGCGGGCTAGAAGACGCCGGCGATGACCTCGAACGGCAGGGCGACGAGGTCGAGGATCAGGGTGAACGGGACGAGCGGCACCTTTGCGACGGGGTGTACGTCGAGGTCGAGCGCGGTCTTGGTGGCGACGAAGATGTACTCGTCGTTGTAGCCGCGCCGGTCCTCGTAGCGACCGCGGTCGTAGCGATCGGCGAACGTGGGCGTGGCGGGGGTCGCCGCGAGCAGGGCGAGGGCGAGCAGCGGCGCGGCACAGCGGCGGAGCACGGCGGAACGGGAATGGACGGACATCGGATCCTCCTCGAGTGGGTTCACGCCCGGGCCCGGGGTCGCAACACGACCACCGGAATCGGACGCGCGGTGAGCAGCGCGTAACGCGTGTAGAACGGGTTGGACGCGGTGAGTATCGGCCAGAGACGCCGGCGCTCGTCGGGATCGGCGGCGTGCGCGACGATCGGCACGCGGTTCGCGCCGACCTGCACGACCGCCTCGGGCCGCGCCTTGAGGTTCAACCACCATGCCGGGTGGCGATCGGCGCCGCCGTTGGAGGCCACCACGACGAAATCCTCGCCGTCGGGAACGTAGGTGAGCGCCACGGTGCGCTGGGTGCCCGAGCGGCGACCGGTCGTCGTCAGCAGGAGGCTCGCGAGGCCGACGGCGCGATGGCCGATCAAGCCGCGTGACAGACGATAGAGGCGTGTGTGTACGCGGCTGACGACCTTCCAGAGGCCGCTCTCACCGACGAGCTTCAACGCGCGCCGCGCGCCCTCCTGCATGCGCGCGGTTGTGGCAGCCCGTTCCGGGCGGCGCAAGCTGGCCGAGGGCGGAATCGCCTTGACGACGCCGAGGGGCGAGCAGTAGCTTGCCGCTCTCGCGCCGAGACTCGCGCATGAACCGGAAGACTTTCAGTGCCGCCTACGACGCTCCCGTCCTGCGCGCCGCGCGCGCCGTGCGCGGCGACGTGACGGAGGTCGACGGCGATCAGCTCGTGGCGGCCGCCCGCGGCGCGCCGGAGCGGCGGAGCTTCCCCACCTCGTAGCGGCGTGCCGTTCCGGCGCGCAGGAGACCGACCATGAGCCTCGTTCTCACCGAGAAGCCGCGTCCGCACGTGACCGTCGTGCGCTTGAACCGCCCGCATCGCCTGAACGCCATGTCGTTCGACCTGATGACGGCGCTCTACGAGACGCTGCGTCTGGTCGCCGCCGACAACGCCGCGTGGGTCGTCGTGCTGACCGGCGAGGGGCGCGGCTTCTGCTCCGGCCTCGACCTCGAGGATCCCGGCATGATCCCCGGCATCGACGACATGTCGCTCGCACGGATCGGCATGTTGGCGATGGGCCATTTCTCCCGCATCGTGCCGGCGCTCCGCGATCTGCCGCAGCCGGTGATCGCCGCGATCAACGGGCCCGCGTACGGCGGCGGCATGTGCCTCTCGCTCGGCGCCGACGTGCGCTTCGCCGCGGCCTCGGCCGAGTTCAACGCCACGGGGATCGTGAACGGCCTCACCTCGACCGAGCTCGGCGCGAGCTGGCTTCTGCCGCGCTTGATCGGAGCATCGCGGGCCAACGATCTCCTGCTGACGGGTCGCAAGGTCGGCGCCGAGGAGGCCGAGCGCATCGGGCTCGTGTCGCGCGTCGTCCCCGACGGAGCCGTCGTCGACGTGGCGATCGAGGCGGCCGAGCGCATGTGCGAGTTCAGCGCTTTCGGCCTGCAGATGACGAAGAAGGTGTGCTGGGCGAACCTCGAGACGACGAGCCTGACGGCCGCGGTCGACCTCGAGGACCGCAATCAACTGCTGCTCGGCAACACGGAGAATCTGGTCGAATGCATCCGGGCCCGGCGCGAGAACCGCAAGCCTGTCTACACCGATATGCCCCGGCGGGACGTCGCGGAGCATGCCGCGAGCCATCCGCCGAAGTACTGACGGGACGGCGTCCGTCGAGTCCCGTCACTCAGGGTTTCACGGCCGCGGGCTCGCCCGCGAGCGTGGCGCCGGCGTCGAGTGCGAGCAGGCGGACGCGCCCGCTCGCGACCAGCGTCCCGTCGGTCGTGCGCGCGTCGGCCTGCCAGAGCTGCGAACGGCGCCCGCGTGTCAGTGGACGCGCCGTCACGGTGATCCGCCCCTCGCGGACCGCGTGGATGAAGCTCGTGTGGTTCTCCACGCCGACGACGGCCTGGCGGCGCGGCATGGCGGCCAGGGCGGCGCCGATCGAGCAGGCCGTCTCGACGGCAGTGCAGTGCATGCCCCCGTGCACGATGCCGTAGGGCTGGCGGTGACGGTCGTCGACGTCGTACTCGAGCACGACCTCATCGGGCCCGCTGTGGACGACGCGGATCCCGAGCGTCGCGTCGAGCCCGCCCGCGGGACCGACGAGTCGCGTTGATTCGGAGGACACGCCGAGGTAGTGGCGCGGGCGAAGGGTTAACGCAAGCGCCGCGGCGCGCGGCGCCGGAGGGAGCGAGGGATGAGTGAGATAAAGAACCGCTTGTGCCGCCGGATCCTCGTGCCGCACGACTTCTCGAGCCACGCGACGCGCGCGCTCGAGATCGCGGCCGGGCTCGCGGGACCCGGGAGTGCGATCACCGTGCTGCACGCGCTCCCGCCGGTGTACTCTTCGATGGGCGGACCCGCCGCCGATCTTGCGTGGGCGCCGACGCCGGCGGTGGTTGCCGACGTGAGGCGCCAGCTGACGCGTACCGTGGAGCGCGCGCTCGGGCGCGAGGACGCCGCGCGCGTTCGCTGTCGCGTCGAGCTGGCCGATCCGCTGACGGCGATTCTCGCCGCGGCGAAGGGCGCCGACTTGATCGTGATGACGACCCTCGGGCGCACGGGACTGGGGCACCTCCTCATGGGGAGCGTCGCGGAGAAGGTGGTGCGGCACGCGACCGTGCCCGTGCTCACGGTGCACCCGAAGGCGGCAGCGCGTCTCGCGCGCAGCCGCACGCGGGTCGCCGCGCGTCCCCGCGCCAAGCGGAAGGCCCCCGCGTAGCGCGTGTTCAGCGCGGCTCTTAGCGCTCGGTGATCGCGATCATCTGCTCGAGCGCCCGCCGTGCGTCGCGGACCAGCACGGCGCGCTCGGCCTCGGACAGGCGCTCGCGCGCGCCGGTGTGCTCGTTCACGGCGTCGCCCGGCAGCACGTGGTTCAGGTCGGGCGGCATGCCCTTGCGCAGCAGGTCGAGGATCGCGACCAGGTGCGGCGGGTCGTTCCGCGACATCGTTGCGCAGCCGCATCCCATGCCCCCGAACTGCTCGCGCGGGACGTCGGCCATGTTGACGACCTCGACACCGCGGAGCGCGCCTTGTTCGCGTGCGTTCCGCACGAAATGCCCTTCGGTCGCGATGGCGAGCTTGTCGCCGGGCTCGGCATCGGTCATCGCCTTCCAGAGATAGCTCGTCGAGCCGGCGCCGTCGGCGACGTCGACGACGACCTTGGGGCACTCCGGGTGGACCAGCACGCGGTAGCCGCGGCCTCGCCAATACGCGACCTGTGACGGTGTGAAGACCGTGTGAACGCCGCAGAAGCTGCCCCAGAGCACCATGCGCGCGCGGTCGAGCCGATCGCGCGCGGCGGCGGGCAGGGCGGCGACGGTCTGCGCCGCGCCGTCGAGGCCGCCGGGCCACTGGAAGAGCGCGTCCGGACCGAGCCCGCACCATCCCGCGGCGACCTCGCCGAGATGGCGATCGGGGACGAAGAAGATCTTCTTGTGCTGCTGGAGCGCCCAACCCACTACGGCCCTGGCGTTGGAGCTCGTGCAGACGGCGCCGCCCGTCCGGCCGGCGAGCGCCTTCACGCGTCCCGAGGTGTTCATGTAGGCGACCACGAGGAGATCCTCGCCGTAGCGCACCCGTAGATCGTCGAACACGGGCTCCACCATGGAGTCCTTCGCCAGCATCTCCATCGTGCAGCCGGACTTCGGGTTGGTGATCCAGACGTCCTGATCCGGGTGCGCGAGGATCGCGATCGACTCGGCCATGAAGTGGACGGCCGACTCGACGAAGATCTTCACCTCGGGATGCCGCTGGGTCTGGAGCGCGAGCTGATACGAGTCGGCGATGTGCCCGCCATAGCGCTCGACGAGCTTCACGATCTCGCCGCCCATGTAGTAGTGCGCCAGGAGCATCACGCGGTCGCCGAGCGCGGCGAGCGCCGGGCGGATGTACGCGTCCATCCACGGCAGCACCGTTTCCGGGAGACGGTCGGGGAGGGCGAGGTACTCCTCGGCGTACGGTTGGAGCTCGGGCTGATACCAGTCGAGGGGGAGATCCGTCTGGCAGATCGGCATGTTCGGTACGAGCCGGATGCCGCTGCCGGGGACGTCGGACGCGTGCTGGGTCGGAATCGCCATCTCTGCAGTCGTCGCTACCAGGCGCGCCGATGCGATGCCATCGGAGCGCGCGGCTCAACGCGCGCGGTCGGCGTCGGCCTCGCGCTCGAAGTCGCCGCTCGCGCCGTCGGCCGCTGGCCCGGGATAGTACTCGGCGAACACGGCGTGCATCTCGTCGAACGGCACGTCGACGTGGGTCCCGCGGTCGCGGAGGTACTCCATGTGGCGCTCACCGGCGGTGTCGAACGGGTGCAGGACGCTGTCGGACACTCCGTCGAACTCGAGCGGCTTCACGCCGAATCGATCGCACAGGGAGCGGTTGAACGTCGGCGTCGCCTTCACCCACCGATCGTCGAGGAAGAGCTCCGTGAAACCGTGGAAAACGAAGACGTCCGTGCCCATCTGCGCCCGGAGGCGCTCGGTCGTGAGGTGGTTCCGGACGTCGGCGAAGCCGAGCCGCGCCGGGATGCCGACGGCGCGCGCGGCGGCCGCGAGCACGACCGCCTTCGCGACGCAGAATCCGGCGCCGCGGGTGAGGACGCTCGAGGCGCCGAGGAAGTCGGGCGTGAGGACGACGCCGTAGGGGTCGTAACGGATCTCGTCGCGGACCGCGTAGAAGAGACGCACGGCGCGTTCGCGATCGTCGGCGGCCCCCTCGGTGACGCGGGCGGCGAAGGCGCGGACGGCGGGGGCGTCGCTCTCTACGCAGGGGGACGGCTGCAGGAAGGGGGCGAGCTCGGGCGTCGGCATCGGGTCTCCTCGGTCGGGCGTCATGGCGTCCGGGGGTGGTAGCAGCTCGGCGGAGCCGACGGTACCTGGGCCTGAAAGAAGGTCCCGCCGGGGCGTGGCCGGGACTCAAGAGTCTCCGCGAGCCTGTCGATGTGTACCGGCGAGTGGCCGTGCCCGTTTCCGATTCGTGCGTTTCCCGGACCGCTTACCGGTCCGAGACGACCGCCGCCTTGCGGCAGCGCCTGGCGGTCGCCCTGGGGATCTTCGTCCTGTTCATGGGGGCCGGAACCTTCTTCGAGGTCGTGCGCTACCCGGAACGCATGCGGCCTGCCTTGCTGCTCTACACCGTCGAGGCCGGCATCGCGGTCGCCGGCGTGGTGCTCTGCCGCCTGCCGCGCTTCGACGCCTGGTCCGCGCCGATCGCGCTCGGAATCGGCGTCGGCGAAATGGCCTCCATCTGCGCCTACCACGCGATGGTGGGGGCGCAGGCCGAGCGCGTCACGACGATTCTCGGCGGCCTGCTGAACCTGCTCTCCGTGCTCTGTCCATGGGGCTGGGCGGTGCAGGCCTGGGCCGCGGCCGGCGCGGTCGCGAGCTTCGCGGCGGCGGCGCCGTTCCTGGTCACCACCGACGCGCTCGTGTTTCCGGGCATGGTGCTCCTCTGCGTCGCGACGACCTCGGTGTGGGCGGCGTTCTTCCTCGACCGCTATCGCTTCGAGGCCTTCACCCACGCCGCGCTACAGAGGGAGGAGGCTGAGATCGCAGCGCCGCTCGCGCGGATCAGCGAGACGCTGAGCCGACACCTCGGCCAGGCGGACGTGCTCGATCAGGTCAATCGCCTCGTGCGCGACGCGCTCGGGTGCGATTGGAGCAGCTTGTACCTCTTCGATCCGCATCGCTGCGTGTACTGGCTCGCGTCGAACGTCGGCTCGCCGCCGGACGTGGAGGCCGAGCTGACAGAGCTCGAGTTTCCGCCGACGAGCCTGGCGCTGATCCAGGCGCTGGCGCCCGGCGAGCTCATCGAGATCGCCGACGCCGACGACCAACCATGGGTTCCCGCCGCGCTGATGCGTCGCCTCGCGGTCGCGTCCGCGCTCTATGCCCCCGTCGTCCGCGGCGAACAGATCATCGGGGTGCTCGCTCTCGGGTACGTCGGCCGCCGCGGTGCCTTCTCGAGTCGGCAGCGCCGGCTGGCGCTCGGCATCGCGCACGTCACGGCGACGACGCTCGAGAACCGCCGGCTGATCGCCGACCTTCAAACGGCCAACCGCCTCAAGTCCGAGTTCGTCGCGACGATGTCACACGAGCTCCGCACGCCCATCAACGTCATCATGGGGTACACGGAGATGCTCGCCGACCGGGCCGTGACCGTCGACGAGTCCGCGTTCGATGACACGCTCGACCGCATCCGAACCCAATCGGTCGAGCTGTTGAATCTCGTGAGCGCCACCCTCGACATGGGGCGACTCGAGTCGGGACGCGAGAGCCTGACCCTCGACACGATCGCGCTCGACCCCCTCTTCGCGGAGCTGGCACGCGAGCTCGACGCGTTGACGCCCCCGAGCGTGCAGCTCCGCTGGCGGAACGGCGTGGATCGGGTCGCGATCGTGAGCGACCGCGCGAAGCTGAAGACGATCCTGAAGAATCTGGTCGGGAACGCGCTCAAGTTCACTGACGCGGGAACCGTCGACGTGACTGCGCAACGTATCGACAGCTGGGTGCGCTTCACCATCCGGGACACCGGCATCGGCATTGCGCCCGAGCACCTCTCGGTGATCTTCGAGATGTTCCGGCAAGTGGACTCGTCGTCGACCCGGAAGTTCGGCGGCGTGGGGCTCGGGCTGCACATCGCCCGGCGCCTTGCGGAGCTCCTCGGCGGGACGATCGCGGTGGAGAGCGCGGCGGGAGCGGGGTCGATGTTCGCGGTGACGATCCCGGTCGAACGGCTCACCGACCGCCTCGCCTCGTAGCGTGCGGTACGGCCGCGCCGCCGGCCGACGCCAGAAGCGCGAACGCCCGCGTCCGGTGGACCCACCGGACGCGGGCGTCCAGACGCGACCTGGCGGCGCGCTTACTTCACGATCTCGAGGAGCTCGATGTCGAAGACGAGGGTCGAGCCGGGCTTGATCTGCGGCGGGCGGCCCTGGTCGCCGTAGGCGATGTCGGAGGGACAGATCAGCTTCGCCTTGCCGCCGACCTTCATGAGCTGCACGCCCTCGGTCCAACACTTGATGACGCCGTTCAGCGGGAAGGTGGCGGGCTGGTTGCGCTGGACGGAGCTGTCGAAGACGGTGCCGTCGGTGAGCGTGCCGGTGTAGTGCACCTTCACCTTGTCGGTCGCCTTCGGCTGCTCGCCCGTGCCGGCTTTGATCTCTTGGATCACCATGCCGGACGCGGTCTTGGTGGCGCCTTTCTCCTTGGCGGCCTTCTCGAGGTACTCCTGGCCGGCCTTCTTCTCGGCCGCCGCGGTCGCCGCGGCGTTCGCGGAGATCCGGTCGCGAAGCTTCTGCTGCATCTTCGCAAAATTTTCCTTGACGTCTGCTTTCGGCTCCTTCTTGAGCGCTCCGTCCTCGAACCCCTCCTTGACCTTGGCGAACTCCTCGGGCGTGAGGTTCAACATCGAGAGCTGCTGGCTCAGGTTGAAGCCGAGGGCGTAGAAGCCCTTGTCGTCATCGGTCTTCAGCTCCGGATCGGCGGCGAACGCCGGGATCGTACACACGAGCGTCGCGCACACCAGCAACGCGGTTCGAACACGCAACATCAGGGACTCCTTTCAAAATGCGGGGGTGACCTCGAGAATCCGAGCGTACTATCCGCGTTGCGCGGCGCGCGCAATGCCTCTATACGACCGCGATCGAGTCCCACCGGCAAGCGTCGATCTTCGGTCCCCGCGAGATCCTGCGCGGCGTTTTCGGCTACGAGGACTTCCGTCCCGGCCAGGAGAAGATCATCTCGACCGTCGTCGGCGGCCGCGACTGCATCGGCGTCATGCCGACCGGCGCGGGAAAGTCCCTGACCTTCCAGATTCCGGCTCGCATCCTGCCAGGCACCGTGCTCGTGGTGAGTCCGCTCATCTCGTTGATGAAGGATCAGGTCGACGCGCTCACGCGCTACGGCTTCCGCGCGACCGTCCTCAACTCGTCGATCGACTACGAGACCCGACGCGACCGCCTCGAGCGCTTGCGCGCCGGCGAGTACGAGCTCGTGTACGTCGCCCCCGAAGGGCTCGAGGGCAGCCTCCGGACGATGCTCGCGCAGACGCCGATCTCGCTCGTGGTGGTGGACGAGGCGCATTGCATCTCGGAGTGGGGGCACGACTTCCGGCCGGCGTATCGACGCCTCTGCGGGTTGAAGCAGGAGCTCGGCGGCGTGCCGGTCCTGGCCCTCACGGCGACGGCGACGCGCAAAGTGGCCGGGGACATCATCCGGCAGCTCGGCATGGTGAAGCCCGACGGCTTCAAGGGCTCGTTCTTTCGCGCCAACCTCCGGCTCTGGGCCCACAAGAAGGGCGACGGCCGCGGCTCGCGGCAGGATCTGCTCGGTTACGTGCGGGGACGCGCGGGCGAAAGCGGCATCATCTATTCGTTGAGCCGGAAGAACGTCGACACGCTCGCCGCATTCCTCGCCGCGAACGGCGCGCGTGCGCTGCCGTATCACGCCGGACTCGACGAGGAGACGCGCGCGCGCCACCAGGACGCGTTCGCTCGGGACGAGATCGACGTCGTGGTGGCGACGATCGCGTTCGGCATGGGCATCGACAAGTCGAACGTTCGCTACGTCATCCACCGGGAGATGCCGCGCTCGATCGAGGGCTACACCCAGGAGGTCGGGCGCGCCGGACGCGACGGATGCGCCAGCGACTGCATCTTGCTGTACTCGTGGGCCGACGTCATCGCGCACGAACGGCTGCAGAGCACGATCGAGGACGCGACCGTCCGCAACGCCGCGCGCGCGAAGACCAAGGCGATGTTCGAGCTCGCCGACGCGCCCGGCTGCCGTCATCAGCGTCTGGTGGCCACCTTCGACGAGACGATCCCGCCGTGCGGCGAGTCGTGCGACCACTGTCGGGGCGAGTCCCTCGGCGACGTGCTCGTCGGGGCGCGCGCGAGCGGAAAGGCGATGCGCGGCGGCGCCGGCGGGGCGAAGACCGCGGCGGCGGACGCGCCGCTCGCGGGCGCCGCCGCGGCCCTGTTCGAGCGCTTGCGCGTGCTCCGTCGCTCACTCGCCGACGCGGAGGGCGTGCCCGCGTACATCGTCTTCAGCGATGCCGTCCTGGCGCGCATGGCGGCGACGCGTCCGGCCGACGACGCGGGACTGCTCGCCGTCCCGGGCGTCGGTCCCGCGAAGCTTGCGCGCTACGGCGCCGCGTTCCTGCAAGCCATCCAAGAGGGAGATCCTCATCGATGACGACGTCCCCACCGCCCTCGACGCGCCCAAGCGTCAAGACGACGCCCCCCGCGGGTCCGCTCGCACGCGCCCTCGCGCGCGCCTGGCTCTGGTTTTTCGGCTGGAAGGTCGAAGGGGAGCTGCCGCCCGGCATCAAGGCGGTCGCGATCGCGTATCCGCACACCACGAACTGGGACATGCCGTTCATGCTGGCCGTGGCGTATCGCCTCGGCGTGCGGCCGTCGTGGCTCGGAAAGCGGCAGATCTTCCGCACGCCCTTCGGCGGGTTCATGCGATGGCTCGGCGGCATTCCCGTCGACCGGAGCGCCCGCACGAACATGGTGGCCCAGGTGGTTGAGCGCTTCGCCGGCATCGACCGCCTCTTCCTCGTGGTGCCGCCGTCGGCGACACGCCACAAGGCGGCCCACTGGAAGTCGGGCTTCTACCACATCGCGCGCGGCGCCGGGGTGCCGATCCTCTGCACGTTCCTCGACTACACCCGCAAGGTCGGTGGGATCGGCGCCGTGGTCCACCCGACGGGCGACGTGCGCGCCGACATGGACGTCATCCGGGCATTCTATCAGGGGATCGAGGGCCGCTACCCCGAGAACCAAACCCCGATCTACCTTCCCGAGGAGGACCCGCCGCAGGCCCGGGCCGCCGGGGGCGCCGGACCGGTCGGCTAGATGGGATGAAGCGGCGGGCCACCACGTGGTGGGGGCCAGCCGCTTCATCTAGGAACCTCCGCGCCGCGTACGCCTGGGCGCGGGGGCGAGCAGCCGGCGGCGGCCGCTCCGGAGTGCGCGGCAGGAACGGCCGCGTCGGAGGGACGATTTTTCCCATGGGCGGACGCGGATACGGCTCGGCCGGCCGTTTCGCCGCTGGCATCGAACCTGCTGTCACCGGGGCATGGCGTATCGGTCATGGATTCGCGGACGGCTCCGGGCCTCGTTGGTCGGGGCGGTGGTGTTCACCGTGGCGGCGGGGGCGGTCGGGCTGCTCGATCCGACGGCGCTCGTGATCACCATCGGCGGCGGGCTCGGCGTCACGGCGATGACGTTCTCCCGCGAGCGCATCGCGCGCGCGTGGCAGCTGGTCCAGGCGGCGCTCGAGGAGCCCGCGGATCCCGAAGATATCCTCGCGACGCTCAAGCGCTATGCCCGCATCCACCGGCTCGAAGGGGCGCCGGCGCTCGAGCGCGCGGCGGCGCAGGCAGACGATCCGTTCCTGTGCGCGGCGATCATGCTCGCGACCGAAGGGCGCGACGACGAGGGGCTCGCGGGGGCGCTCGCCGGCGAGGTGCGGCGAGCGTCGGTGGAAGGTGAGAACGCGCGTCAGGTGGTGCTGCTGCTCGGGAAGCTCTTTCCCGCCTTCGGCCTCATCGGGACGCTGATCGGGCTCGCCCACCTGCTGCACAACCTCGGCAACGCGACGAATCTCGCCGCCATCGGTCCGGGACTTGGGATCGCGGTCACGACGACTCTCTACGGCGCCGTGCTCGCCAACGTGGTCGTCCTGCCGCTCGCGACGAAGCTGCACGCGCACCTCGACCGCCGCCACGCGACGATGCAGTTGATTGCGGACGGCACGTTGATGGTGCAACGCAAGGAATATCCGACCCGCATCGAACAGATGTTGCGCGGGGCGTTCGCACTGCCGACGCGCGGCGATGCCTCGTCCGCCGCCCTGACCCTCGCCGACCGTGCGGCCTGACCCGCGAGCGCGGAGCGCCGGGGCGTCCTTCCTCGAGGAGGACTCGAACGGCTGGCTCGTGACCTTCAGCGACCTCGTGCTGCAGCTCTTCGCCTTCGTCCTGGTGGCGGCGGTGCTCGGGGGCGGTGCGGGACCGATCGCGGCGCCGCGTTCGCCGCGCGCGGCGCTGCGGCAGGTCGTGTCCGCGCCGCCGCTCGTGGAGGCGCCGACGCGGCGCGGGCCGGACGCGCTCTCGCTGGCGCGCTTCGAAGAGCCGCCTGTGATGACCGTCTCCACGGCGCCGGCGGAGTCGGCGGTACTCGGCGCGGCCGCGGCCGTTCCCGGCGCGCGTTCTGAGCCAGCGACCGAGTCTCCAGCGCGCGTCGCCGCTGCGGTCGTCGTGCCGCCGAGGACGGGCGTCACGGCCGCGCCTGCCCGCTCGCTCGCGAGCGAGCTCGAAGCGTTCGTCACGGCGGAAGGGCTCGAAGAGGTGGTGCACGTCGCCGTCAAGGGCGGCGGCGTCATCCTCTCAATCGGCGACACGATCGGCTTTGCCTCCGGCAGCGCGGAGCTCCTGCCGGACACCGGCGCGGTGCTGGACGCCGTACGGGCGCTCGTGGCGGCGCGGCCGGATCTCGTCGTGGAGGTCTCGGGGCACACCGACGACCGTCCGTTGCACGCGGGGCCGTTCCGCTCGAATCTCGACCTCTCGCTCGCACGCGCCGCGCGCGTGGCGCACGCCTTGGCGGCCGACGACCCGGCGCTCACGAGCCGCGTCTTCGCGGCCGGCTACGGCGACGCGCGGCCGGTGGCGCCGAACGATGGCGCCGACGGCCGCGCGCGCAATCGCCGCGTCGAGCTGCGCCTGGTTCCCGGGCGCGACTCGGTATCCTGATCAGCGCCGCCCGGGCGCGGCGCCCGCGCGCTTCGGGTCGGGCAGGGCGTTGCGGCAGACCTTGACGAGCTCGTTCACGTCGAGGGCGGACGACCGCATCATGCGTTCGGCGATGCGAGCGAGCGATGCGCCGGTCGCGTCGCCGTGGACGATCAGCGTCAGCACGCGGCCGCTCTCCGGGCCGAGCGCGTCGAGGAACTCGACGGCGGGTTGGCCGGCCTGCCGCACGTCGATCACGACCGTGTCGGGGCGCAGGATGGCGAGCAGATCGAGCGCCTGCTTCTCGTCGCATGCCATCGAAACGGAATGGCCCGCCTTCACGAGCGCCGCTTTCGCCGCCATGAATCCGTCGATGTCCTCGGTGAGGAGGATCGTACGTCGGTTGCCGCGGCCGGCGCCCTCGACGGCGGCCGCGATCTCGGCGGCGCTCGGCGGGGTCACGAAGCAGCGGAGCGGACCGAGGATCCGGCTGCCGGACTCGGCATGCGAGGCGTAGCCGACCAGCGGTACGCCGCTCTCGCCTGCCGCCGTCATCTCGGCGATGCGCCCGCCGTCGCAGCCCGCGAGGTTCAGCACCGTGACGCTGCCGCGTCCCGCGGGGATCGCGCTCGCGAGCGCGGTCTGGATGTGGTCGCGGAGGATCGGATCGGGCTCGAGAACGCGGTGCTGCGCCGGATCGCCCGAGGTCGGCAGAACGGCGCGCGGCGCCGCGAGCTCCGGCCCGGCCTCGGGCTCGGGAGCGGTTGTCGCGGCCGGTGGCGACGCGGGCGCGGCGGGCGTCGCGGACGATGCGACGGCCGCGGCGTCGGCGACCGGAGACGCGGCGCAAGCGGCACCGACCGGGAGCTTCGCCGCCAGCACCTCCTCGAGCGATGCGAGCCGCGACGCGAGCAGGTTGCGGTCTTCCTCCGTGATCGCGAGCTGGGCGGCGAGCCTCCGGTGCTCCTGCTCGAAGCTCGCGAGCCGATCGGTGAGCGCGCTCCGCTCGCGCGCCGTCGCCTGCCGCTCGGCGTCCATGCGCGTGACGACGCCGCGCAACTCTTGCAGCGTCGCGTCGAGCGCGGAGCGCTCCTCGGAACGCTCGGCGAGATCCATCGCGCGGGGCCGGTCGTCGGCCGCCGCGCGCTCGCGGCGGTCGATCCACGGTACGCAGATGAGCGGCGACGGAGCCACGTCCGGGGCGGGAAGCGGCGTCGCGCCGCGCTCCTCGCGCGCCCACATGAGGGTCGAGAGTGCGAGGGACAGGACGGCATAGGCGAAGGAGGGCGCGAGCAACGCCTCGGAGGCGAGCGGCGCGGTGCCGCCGAGCACGAGCAGCACGCCGACCGGCAGATGCCAGCGGTAGAGCGGCACGGCGGCTACCGAGGACACCGGGCGGCGCTGATCCGTTCCGATCAAGCGCCGGATGAACGGATCCTGCGCGGGCTCGCCGACGACGTAGATCTTGCGGTCGACGAGCGCGCGGAGCGGCATCTCCGAGGTTTCCTCGTCGCCCCAGCGGAGCACGCCGAGCGCCTCGGCGCCCGCGACTGCGAGCCCGCGCGCGGCGGCGAGCGTCAGGACCGCGTCCTCGCGGCGGTAGAGCAGCAGTGCGCCCGCCGGCGCTTCGAAGAGATCGAGCACCGCCGGAAGCGCGTCCGCCGTCAGGGTGTCGAGCGGCACTTGGCGGAGCTGCAGCTCGACGATGCGAACCACCGCCGCGAGCGCGGGCCCTTCGATGGCGTCGTTCGGCGCGCGCGACGGCGGATCGGGAGCCGGATCGCGCACGATCCGGCTGAGTCCTGTCGGAGCCATCGCCATCGGGGGGTCCGACCAAGCTAGCACGCGAGGTCGCGGCTGCCGCCTGTGATTATCTCCGGCGCGTGATCGCGCGCCGCCGGCATGCGCGATGCGTTGTAGTCTTCCGAAGCGCCGCCGCGCGGCGCGGTCGTACTACTCGCCGCAGGCCGTGCTGCAGTCGCGGCCGGTCCCGACCGTGCCGCCGATCGCGGTGCAGCGCTCGGCGGATGCCGCGATCTCGCAGCGCGGAACCATGCACTCCGTCACCCGATCGCACCTGCGCTTGGTGCCGGTGCACGTGCCGTCCTTCGCGCCGTCCCCGGGCTTCGAGTCGCCCGCGCAATCGCGCTGCTTCGCGACGCAGCAAGTGACGGTCTCGGCCGCCTTGCCGCAGGCCGATCGGGACGCGAGCCGGCGGATCTTCGCGACGCAGGCGCGCGGGACCGATCCGCAGCTGCGCTTGCCGTTCGCGTCGGGTCCGCAGGCGCTGAGCTCGCGGAGCTTCCGGGTGACGCACCGGACGTGGTCGGCGTGGCTCCCGACCCCGTCACAGGGGCAGGCGGCGTCGAGGGCGGCCTTGGCCTCCTTCTGCGCGGCCTCGCAGTCGACGTCCGTGGCGCGCGCGTGGGCGGGGCCGGCGGCCAGGAAGGTCAGCGAAAGGGCGAGAGCGGCTATCGAGCCCAGCGTCTTGGTCATGGATGGAGTCCTCCGGAGGGATTGGCAGCAGCCACTATCGTATGCCGTCCGTGACCGGGCAAGCGTCCTTCGCGGGCCCTGCCGGCGCCAACGCCGTGACGCCGAGCCAACGAAGTGGCGCACGCCCGACGGGCCGCCGATCGCCAACGACCGAGATTCCAAGGATTTCCGGTCATGCCGGGTGGCATATCAGTTGCTCCCGTACCAGGCAGAGCTTTGTCGTCACTTCGCCAAACCGGAGGACCGTTGAACATGGAAGCCGAGAACATCCGCACGTTGCGCCACAATCTGGGTCTCACGCAGGAAGAGTTCGCGCACCGCCTCGGGATCACCGTCGCGACCGTGAACCGCTGGGAGAACGGTCACAACAGCCCGACCCGCCTCGCGCGCAAGGCGCTCTACGACCTCGCGTCCGAAAAGGGTGGCCCCGGCCCGCAACTGAACACGCCGTCCGAAGGCTGAGCGGGCTCGCATGCTCCGGGGACCGAGTCCGCGCGACGGCCGGCCCCTCACGATCCTGCTGGTCGAGGACAATCTCGACCACGTGGTGATCACGCGTCAGGCCGTGACGTCCATCCTGCCGTGCGAGGTCGAGGTCGTGGGCGACGGCGCGAAGGCGGTGGAGCGACTCGCGGAATCGCCGCAGGTGCGGCCGCGGCCGGATCTGATCCTGTTGGATCTGCACCTGCCGCTGATGAACGGCATCGACGTGCTGCGGTGGATCCGTCGCGACCCGACCTTCCACGGCACGCCGGTCATCGTGCTCACCGCCGCGGGTGACGACGAGACGCTGATCCTCGACTGCTACAAGAGCGGCGCCAACAGCTTTTTGCCGAAGCCGGCGACCGATCACCGGTTCGCCGAGGCGTTGCGCGTACTCACCGGGGCACCGCCGCCGGACGCGGAGGCGCCCGGCGCGGCATGAAGCGGGGGAGGGCGCTCGCCTTAGCGGCGACCGCCCGAGCGGCCCCCCGACGGCCGGAAGTTCGCGAACGCCTCGCTCCCCGGGCGAATCGCCCTGGTGTCGAAGAAGCGTTCCGGCTTCTTCGGGAAGCAGAGCCGTTCGTGGGTGCGCTTGATGCGTTCGCGCAGGATCGACGAGTCGCGCGAGCTCTCGCCGGCGCGGCGCAGCTCCTCCACCGAGAGCTCCATCGTCGCTTGCTGATGGCCGCGGGCGAGGCCGAGCGAGAGCAGGTGATCCTGCGGGGTCGGGCCGTCGTTCAGCTGGATCTGCAGCCGCTTGTCGACGGTGCGGACGATCTTCCGGAGGAGATTCTGTGACTCGGTCTCGAGATCTTGATGGCGCATCGGGTGGTTCCTTCCTGCGTGGCGTGGTTGGCGGCCGCTCACCGCGAAAAGCGGGGAAGTGTAGGAGCCGCCCGCCGAGGTGTCAAGGCGAGGCGAAGCGGATGGTTGCCATCGCGGTCGCGCCAGCGGCGACCGTCACCGCCAGCTCGCGGCGGCCGAGAGTGGGGTGGAGGGCCGCGAGGGTGTACGCGCCCGCGGGCACGTTCGGGAGCCGGAACGTTCCGTCCGCTCCGGTCACGACGAAGTAGGGATGGGGGACGACGCTCAACTCGAGCCGCATCCACGGGTGCACGTCGCAGCGGACCGTCGCCATGACCTCGGGCGCGTCGAGGACCATCGTCCGCTCCGTGGACGGGCCGGGCAGGCCGAAGTTCCAGCGCGCGTTGGCGCGCGGCTCGCCGTGGACGTTGTGGAGCGTGTCGTCGCTGCTTTTGAACACGATCGGCTGCCCGACCTGCGCCGCCGCCACGCGCGGCACGTAGCGGCAGCCGCGTTGGTCGATCACGACGGGCGCCGTCGGCGGCGCGAAGACGCGATCCTCGAGCCCGGACGCGACGTAGACGAACGCGTCGGCGAGGCCGCCGTCCGCTCCTTCGACGTCGCGAACGACGAGGCCGCCAGGGTGTGCGGCGGCGCAGGTCGGGTCGCTCTCCATTGCGATCGTGCGGGGCGGGGGAGGAACGCCCTCGAAGAGGACGCGTCCGGCGATCGTCCCGGTCGTCGCCGGGTCGAGCGGCGTCGGCGTGCCGACGACCCGCGGCGTCGGCGGCACGCGCTCGCATCCGAGCACGGACGCGAGCGCGAACAGCAGCACGAGGGTCGGCTTAGAAACCTTGGACCTTCGCCGCGCGATCGTAGATGTGGTAGACGATCGCCCACCCCACCAGCACGATCACGCCGAGCGTGATCGGATTGGACGCCCACGTCGCGTGCTGCGCGATCATCATGAAGATGAGCGGCACCGACAGGTAGGTGTTGTGCTTCGAGCGCAAGCCGGCGAGCGCCACGTCGTCGGGATTGGGCGCGGTGCCGTTCTTGGTCGCGGTGATGATCGCGCGCTGCAACGGCCAGATCCGGAACCACACGTTGAAGGCCATGATCGTGCCGAAAGTCGCGCCGAGGTGGATCGAATAGCCGCGGAAGCCGAAGCCGCCGACCCACTGGAACACGAAGAGCAGCACGGTCGCGAGCACGACGCCCGCGCCGAACGCGGTCTGCGGGTCTTTCAGGGGCCCCTTCGCGAGCGGGTCGTAGATGAAGGGCGCGACCAGCACGAGCACGAGCATCAGGCCAGGAAGGATGCCGAGGCCGGCGTCGGCGTCCTGGAGCGCGAGCTTGTGATGGTAGAAGAGGTACAGCAGCAGGTAGATGCCGGTCACCCACGTGAAGGCGGCGCCCCAACGGAACCAGTAGAGCGCGCGCGGCATCAGCTCGGGGACCAGCTTCTTCTTGGTCTCGCCGTCGAGCTTCGGCATCACGTTCGCGTTCACCCAGTTGAAGAAATAGAGCAGGCCGATCCACAGGACTCCCGCGACCACGTGGATCCAGCGGAAGAGCGACTCGACGATTGGCATCACTTCCATGACCCCACCTCCTGCGCGATTTCGCGACGGGCTTAGAGCCGCTCCCCAGGGTTGTCAAGTTTGGGAACGGAGCGCGCGCACGCTGGCCAGGCGCGCCGTCGTGGGGTAAACCGCCAGAGGCCGACCGGGATGGAGAGATGGCCGAGTGGTCGAAGGCGCACGCCTGCTAAGCGTGTGTAGGGGTAACACTCTACCGAGGGTTCGAATCCCTCTCTCTCCGCTCTCCCGCCGACCGGCAGCGGCTCCGGCCGTCGAGTGAGACGGACGGTCGCCGCGCACCCGCGCTGACAAGTGCGTGCGGGTCCGGCGTCGTCGTCGTGGCGGTCGCCGCCGGGCGGGACGGCGGACGCCGCCGCGTCCGCCGTGACAAGTCGCGTGGGGGCCGTGCCCGCCTCGGATTTCCGCCGCGTGCGCGGGGCCGCGCCGCGCAATCGCGCGTGCCCCACGTCATGGCACTCGCGTTGCACCGTGCCGTCCCGAACTCGTCTGGAGGAGGATGGCATGAAGTCCACGATGATCGCGATCGGATCGGCC
This sequence comes from Deltaproteobacteria bacterium, assembly GCA_020848745.1. NCBI lineage: Bacteria > Pseudomonadati > Myxococcota > Myxococcia > Deltaproteobacteria bacterium. The sequence continues at coordinate 77,889 of JADLHM010000055.1, forward strand.
GTGGCCGCGGTGCTCGCCGCGGCCACGGCGTTCGCGCAATGCGAGCTCAGCTGCGCGGCTGAGTGCCGACAGGAGTCGGCGGTCTGCATGAGCGCCGCGAACCTGGAGGGCCGGATCGGCCGTCAGCAGTGTGAGGCGGACGCCGCCGACGCCCGCGTCATCTGCGACAGCGACGCGATCGACGCGCGCGCCGACTGCGTCGGGCTCTGCGGGGTCGACCTGAAGCAATGCGGCGGAGCCGCCAAGGCCGCTCTCAAGCAGTGCAAGGAGCAGGCGAAGATCGAGCTTGCCGGCTGCGAGAACGAGGTCGCGACGCAGCTTGCCGCCGACCGCCAGGCGTGCTCCGAGGATGCCGCCGACTGCGGCGCGAGCTGCGTGGAGTAGCGGACCGACTCCCCCCGACGCCGGCGCGCAGCACGGACCGTGCGCGCCGGCGAGGCTCCTCGCGCCGGGAATGACGCCGACGCTCCCGCTGCACGATCGGCCGCGGGCCATCGGGCCGTCTCGGAGCCAACCGGAGCCCGCCGAAGTTGACGGCCGCCGACCCGGCTAGTAGGGTGCGCCCCTTCACGCGCCCATAGCTCAGTTGGATAGAGCGTTTGACTACGAATCAAAAGGTCGCAAGTTCGAATCTTGCTGGGCGCATTGAGCGATTCGGGTAGCGGCGCGGCTGCACCGGATCCGTGACGGCGAGCCGAGTGGGAGGCCGCGGCACCGCATCCCGCCTCGAGCGCCCGCGAGGCTCGCCGGTCGCGTCGTGCGGGCCACCTCGGACGCCGCCTCAGGTGGACCCGGCGGGCTGCTACCCTCGTTTTCCGCGTCGTCTCGGGTGAATGCCGGACGCGCGCATCCTGCGCGCCGAACGTGCTCCGGATAGCGTCGTTGCATGCCTGGCTTGCGCTCCGTGGCTCGGGGCGCGCCGTACCCCCGCCGGCGCGCACCAGCCGTCGATCCCGGTACGACGGTCACGGCGATCGCCACCGTCATGGTGGCGGTCGCACTCTACGCCCTCGTGTGGTGGGTGCTCGGCGCGACCGACGACGATGGCGAAGTCTTCGGCTCCGCTCCGGCCGCCCCCTTCGTTGCCGGCGCCGAGAGCGGCGCGCCGTCCGGCTCTTCGCGGGCGTGATCTTCGGTCGTTCCGGGTCGGGCCGATACAAGGGTGACGACGCGCCCGACCGATGCCGCGGTGCGTGGCATCGGTCGGGGCGGCGAGCGTGTCCGCGCCGTCGTGCTCGCCGAGTCAGCTCTCGGCGCAGCCCATCACCGCCTTCACCTCGAGGAACTCCTCGAAGCCGTACGCGCCCCATTCACGGCCGTTCCCGCTCTGCTTGTAGCCGCCGAAGGGCGCGGCGAAGTCGGCGCCCGCGCCGTTCAGGTGGACGTTCCCGGTGCGCAGCCGCGATGCGACCCTGAGCGCGTGTTCCGGGTCTCCCGACGCCACGTATCCCGAGAGGCCGTACACGGTGTCGTTGGCGATGCGGATCGCCTCCTCCTCGGTGTCGTAGGGGAGGATCGACAGCACCGGCCCGAAGATCTCCTCGCGCGCGATCGTCATGTCGTTCCGCACGTTCGCGAACACCGTCGGTCGCACGAAGTATCCCCGCGCGAGGCCGTCGGGACGGCCGGGACCACCCGCGACGAGCTCGGCGCCCTCCGCGATGCCCTTCTGGATGAGGCCCTGGATCTTGTCGAACTGCGCTTTGCTGACGACCGGGCCGATCTGCGTGTCCTCGGCGTTCGGATCGCCCGCGATCGTCGCTTCGGCGGCGGCCTTCGCGATCGCGACCGCCTCGGCGTGGCGCTTGCGCGGCACCAGCATGCGCGTCGGGGCGTTGCACGACTGGCCGCTGTTCATGAAGCAGCTTCGGATGCCGCCCTTCACCGAGCGTTCGAGGTCGGCGTCTTCGAGGATGACGTTGGCCGACTTGCCGCCGAGCTCCTGCGCGACGCGCTTCACGGTGTCGGCGGCGTTCTTCGCGACCTGGACGCCGGCGCGGGTCGAGCCCGTGAACGACATCATGTCGATGCCCGGGTGGGAGGACAGCGCGACGCCGACCGTCGGACCGTCGCCGTTCACCAGGTTGAAGACGCCCGCCGGGACGCCGGCCTCGTGCAGCACCTGCGTGACGAGGATGGCGTTCAGCGGCGCGATCTCGCTCGGCTTCAGCACCATGGTGCAGCCGGCGGCCAGGGCGGGCGCGACCTTGCACATGATCTGGTTCACCGGCCAGTTCCACGGCGTGATGAAGCCGCAGACGCCGACCGGCTCGTGCAGGATGCGCGTCGTGCCCTTGTTCTCGACGAAGCTGTAGCCCTTGAGAACCTCGATCGTCTGCATCAGGTGGGCCAGACCCGAGGGCGCCTGCGCCGCGTTCGCGAGCCACATCGGCGCGCCCATTTCGAGCGAAATCGTCTCGGCGAGCTCGCCGAGCCTGGTCTGGTAGACCGCCATGATGCGCTCGAGCAACGCCACGCGCTCCTCGCGCGTCGTGCGCGAGAAGGTCTCGAAGGCCTTCCGCGCGGCGGCCACCGCGCGATCGACGTCGGCGGCGCCGCCGACGCTGATCCGCCCGATCACCTCTTCGGTGGCCGGCGACACGACGTCCAGGGTCTTCGGAACGGCCGGTTTCACCCACTGGCCGTCGATGTAGAAGTCGAGATGTTCGCGCATGGTGCTGCTCCTCCTCGTGGAAAATCGCTCCGATCGATGTCGCAGAGGCCCGGCCTCCATGCAAGCGCGCGGCCACGTAGGACCCTCGCCACGGCCTGTGGTATGGGTGCGCGATGGCTCGTGAGACCGTGCTTCTCGAGATCCGTGACGGCGTGGCGATCGTCACCTGGAACCGCCCCCGCCAGCGCAACGCCTTCAACCGCCAGATGTGGTGCGAGGGGCGCGATCTGCTGCGCGAGCTGCTCGGCGACTCCCGCGCGCGCGCCGTCGTGGTGACGGGCGCCGGCGACGCCTTCACCGCGGGCCAGGACCTGAGCGAGATGTCGGCCGCGCCCGGCGACGCCGAGCATCCGTTCGGCGGTTTCATGGACGTGCTCGTCGACTTCGACAAGCCGCTGCTCGCGGCGGTCAACGGCGTCGGCGTCGGCATCGGGCTCACGATGCTCCTCCATTGCGACGTGGTGCATCTCGCGGAGGAGGCGCGGCTCCGGGCGCCGTTCGTGCCGCTCGGCGTGGTGCCGGAGGCGGCGGCGAGCTTCATGCTGCCGCTGATCGTCGGGTACCAGCGCGCGGCCGAGGTGCTCTACACGGGCGACTGGATCGACGCCCGGCGCGCGCTCGAGCTCGGGCTCGCGTCGCGCGTCTCCACGCGCGCGGAGCTCCTGCCGTCGCTGCTCGCGCTCGCGGCCAAGATGGCGGCGGGCCCGATCGGCTCGATCCGCCACACCAAACGCCTCCTGCTGGCGACGCGCGCCGAGCAGATCCGCGCGGCGCGGGTCCGCGAGGACGCCGGCTTCGTCGAGCGCGTCGGGACGCCCGAAAACATGGAGGCGATCATGGCGTTCTTCGAGAAGCGGCCGCCGGACTTCTCGAAGCTCTGACGCCGACCGGGGTGGAGCCGTGGGGGCGGACGCCGGGGTGCGCGGCTCCCCGACAGGACGGAGACCCACGACCGCCGGGACGCCGCGCGGCTGCCCGTCACCGTTCGTCGCGCTCGCGGCGCCGCGCGCCCGCCGTGCCGGCGATCACCGTGCGGATGTCCGCGGCCCAGCCCGCGGCGTCCTCGGGCGGGCGGAAGGACCAGCTGGTCGCCGACCTGCCGCTGCCGGCGCGGAGACTCAGCCGCTCGTGGTCGCGCGCCACCGTGTAGACGCCGGTCGAGCGCGGCGTGATCTCGAGCCAGAAGTAGTCGCGTTGGTGGATGGCGACGCTCCGCTCGGTCACGACGATCGAGGCGACGCTCTCCTCCCAGCCCGCGTCGCGCGCGCCGCTGTCGTGGGTCCGTCGCATCGGCAGGTCGATCGCGCGGCGCACGACCCGCTCCGACTCGAAGCGCTGCTGCTGCGCGTCGCTGAGCGTGCCCGTCGTGCGCTGGCACGCGGCGAGGAGCAGGAGCGCGCCGACCGTGATCCGGGTGCGCGGGCACGCCGCCGGCATCGTCACAGCGGCAGGTCGCCGGTCGCCTTCCGGCTGCTTCCGTGCTCCCGCCAGGCCGCGAGCGTGCGCTGAGCGATGCGCATCTGGTGCACCTCGTCGGGGCCGTCGGCGAAGCGCGCCCAGCGCGCGTGCTGGAACATGTGCGCGAGCGGAGTGTCGGTCGAGTAGCCGAGCGCGCCGTGCACCTGGATCGCGCGGTCGATGATGCGGCCGAGCGCGTTCGCCACGAAGTGCTTCGCCATCGACACCTCGGAGACGAAGTCGAGGCCGCGGTCGATCTTGTAGGCGGCGTGCAGCACCATGAGCTTGCACTGGTAGAGCTCCATGGTGGAGTCGGCGATCATCCACTGGATGCCCTGCTTCTCGGAGAGGAGCGAGCCGTGCGCGAAGCGCTTGGTCGCGCGGTCGACCATCATTTCCATCGCGGTCTCCGCCTGCGAGATCCAGCGCATGCAGTGCGCGAGGCGTGCGGGCCCGAGCCGATACTGTCCGAGGCGATGTCCCTGGCCGCGGCCGCCGAGCACGTTCTCGTTCGGCACGCGCAGATCCTCGATGCGGATCTCGGAGTGTCCGGTCGCGCCGTGCATCGTCTCGACCTCGCGTACGCGCGTCCAGCCGGGCGAGGGGAGGTCGACGATGAAGCCGGTGTTGGCGGCCTGCGGCCGCTCCGGGTGATCCTCGGTGCGCGCGATCAGGATCGCGAAGCTCGCGCGCCGCGCGTTCGAGATGAACCACTTGTGCCCGTGCACGACCCAGTCGTCGCCGGCGCGGACAGCCTTGGTCTGGATGAGCGTCGGGTCGGAGCCCGCGACCTCGGGCTCCGTCATGGCGAAGCAGCTCATCACGTGGCCATCGCAGAGCGGCCGGAGGTACTTCTCCTGCTGCGCCGGGGTCGCCCAATGGAGGAGCGTGTGCATGTTGCCCTCGTCGGGCGCCTGGCAGTTCAGCACCCAGGGGCCGTAGGAGGCCTTCGCCGCCTCGGCCTGCACCATGGCGAGCTCGACGTGGCCGAGCCCCATGCCGCCCCATTCCTTCGGCATGTGGGGAAGCCAGAGGCCGGCGGCTTTGGCCTCGGCGCGCATCGCGAGCAGCAGCTTCACGTAGTCGCTGCGCTCGATCGTGTCCTTGTTGCCGATCTTGGCCTCGCCCGGGCGGACGACGTTCTGGATGAAGTCGCGGACGCGGGCACGGATGGCTTCGAGCTCGGGGCTCAGCGTGAAATCGACCGCCATGGGTTCATTTCTCCTCGAGGGGAGGTCCTATCACGCCCCGCCCCGGTTGAAGACACATCGGCCGTCGTGCAGAAGACGATGCGTGCGATCACGACTCGTGGGGGCGTGCTTCGTGGCCATGGCGACGATGGTGCGCGGTCCGGGCGGCGCGGCGGCGCAGCCGGCGGCGGCGGGCTGGCAGGGCTATGCCAACGCGTGGATCGCGTCGCACGCGCAGCGGGTCCACGGGCAGGCCCCGCGCGACGTCCGCAAGAGCTGCGAGGGCGACGTGGACGGTGACGGACACACGGACGTGGTCGTGATTTACACGATCGAAGGGGTTGGCGGCGGCAACGACTGGACGCAGTACGCTACCCTCCTCACCTCGACGCCCCGGGGCTACGGCGCCTCCATGCCGAAGGAGGTCGGCGGCAAGGGCGTACGCGTCGTCGAGGGCTGTACGATCGGTGCCTCGAGCGTCGAGCTCGCGCTCAAGACCTACGGCCCGCAGGACGCGTCGTGCTGCCCGAGCGTCCCCGGGAAGGCGCGTTTGGCGTTCGCCGCCGGCGCGCTCTCCGAGGCGCCGGCGCCGGCCGCGCGCGGGAAGTGACGCCTCCGGCGCGGCGATCCCGCCGGTACGGATTCGATGCGGCAACCAGGCGTCTCCCGCGCCTCGTGCACGGCCGCCGACTCCGTGCATGGCTGCCACGCGGGGGTCCGGCGCCGCGCGTGCGCTTGGCGCTGCGGCACGCGATGGCGTCCGCCCGATCGACCGGCGTGGGATCCGCGCCGGCGCGCGGCGTCCATGTGCACGTCGGGACTCGGCTCGTGCGCTCCGGGCGCGCGCGCCGTCGGGGCAATGCCGCCGCGGTCGGCGCGGAGACCTGCCGCGTGGCATCCAACTTGAAAACCCGGCGCCACATGCGTCCGATCATCGACGGGGTCATGCGTCAGCTCGCCGGGGCCACGGTGGAGCCGCAGCGCATCCTGAAGCTGCACCCCATCTCCCGCGACCTCGCGGCCGGCCTGCTCTCGCGCAGCACGTACGTCGCTTGGCTGAGCCAGCTCTTCTTCGTGCACCGCGCCCTCGAATGGCATCTCGGCCGCCTGCGCGCCGTCGTGCCCGCGCTCGGCTTCGTCGTGCGCGACCACTACTTCCACACGCCGGCCATCGCGTCGGATCTCGCGTGCTTCGGCGTCGGGCTGCAGCGGCTCACGCCGCTCGCGTCGACGAGCGTGCTCGTCGAGATGATCGACGGCCTGGCGGTGCGCGCGCCCCTGTCGCTGCTCGGGATCGCCTACGTGCTCGAGGACGCCAAGAACGGCGGCCGCCAGATGGCGAAGCGCGCCCGCCTCGCGTACCGCCTGCCGCCGGGGCAGGGCGTTCAGTTCCTGGATCCGTACGGCGAGGCGCAGCGTCAGCGCTGGCTCGACTTCAAGATCGACATGGAGGCGACCGGCTTCGAGTCGGCGGAGGTGAAGGTGATGGCGGACGCCGCCAGCATGATGTGCAAGGGCATGACCCACGTGTTGGACGAGATCACCGCGGTCGAGCGCGTCACGCGCCGCGCGCCCGCGGTGTAGAGCTCACGTCATCGTCAGCGAGACGTCGGGGCCGCCGCGCAACGTGTGGCCGCCGTCGACGGCGAACACCTGGCCCGTGATCCAGGACGCGGCGTCGCTCAGCAGGAACGCCGCCGTCGCGGCCACATCCTCCACCGTCCCGAGGCGGCCGAGCGGCATCAGCGACTCGTAGTTGGCGCGCGCGAGTGGATGGGAGGCCAGCGGCGCGGCGAGGTCGGTCGGCACGAGGCCGGGGCGGAGCGCGTTCACGCGGATCCCGTGCTCGCCGAGCTCGTCGGCGGCGCAACGGGTGAGCATCTCGACGCCCGCCTTCGATACGCAGTAGGCGCTCATCAGCCGGTGGGTGAGCACGCCGGCGATCGACGACACGTTCACGATGCTGCCGCCGTTGCCGAGCTTCAGCATCGCGGCGGCCTCGTGCTTGAGGGCGAGCATCGTACCGTCGAGATTCGTGCGCAGCACGAAGGCCCACGACTCGAAGGGCTGATCGGCGACGCCGCCCACGCTGCCCGTGCCGGCGGCGTTCACGCCGTAATCGAGTCGCCCGAAGCGGTCGACGACCGCGGCGACGGCGCGCTCGACGTCGGCCTCGTTACCGACGTCGCCCGCGACCGTGAAGGCTTCGGCGGAGGCGGGAAGGGCGCTCGCGGCACGCGCGAGCTTCTCGCCGCCGCGGCCCATGAGCGCGATGCGCGCGCCCGTCGCCGCGAGCGCGGTCGCGATGCCGAGCCCGATGCCGCTGCCGCCGCCCGTGATGAAGCCGACCTTCCGTGCCGTGTTCGCCATGGTGTGCCTCCGGGCGGCTTCTTTCGCACGGCGGCTCGCGGCTGCCAACTCGGCGCGCGCGGGGGGCGGCGTTACGGTGAATGCGTCCGGCGCGCCGGGGCGAGGCTCGCCGCGACCGCAGCGGCGAGCGGCGCCACCTCGTCGGCGTCGAGCGTGGTGATCGTGATGCGGATGGCGGGACCGCTCGCGATCCGGTAGCGCTCGCCCGCGTTCACCGCGTAGCCGGCAGCGAGGAGGCTCCGCACGACGGGGACCTCCTCCGGTACCGGGACCCAGACGTTCAGCCCGGAGCGTCCGTGCGCGGCGACGCCGTGGCGCGCGAGCGCGGCGATCAGCTCGGCGCGGCGTGCGGTATAGGCGGCGGCCGCCCGGGCGACGAGCGCGCTGGTCGCGGCGTCGGCCCAGAAGCTCGCGACCAACCGTTGCAGCACGTGGCTCACCCATCCGGCGCCGATGAGCTGGCGCCCTTCGACCCGGGCGATGGTGGCGGCGTCGCCGCTCAATACGGCGAGGCGGAGGTCCGGACCGAGGGACTTCGAGACCGACCGCGCCACCACCCAGCGGGCGCGCTCGGCGTCGCAGAGGGTGGACGCCGGCGTGCCGGCCACCGGCCCCGCGTGGTCGTCCTCGATGACGAGCACGTCGGGATGCTTCTTCAGGAGGCGACGGAGCTCGCCGGCGCGGGCGGCGTCGAGCGCTGCGCCGCTCGGGTTCTGGGCGCGCGGCGTCACGATGCAGGCGGCGACCCGGCGGTGGAGGGCGCGCGCGAGCGCGTCCGGCACCATGCCGGCGTCGTCGAGCGCGACCGGCTCAGGCACGAGGCCGAGGGCCGCGACGAGGTCGATCACGCCCGGATATCCGGGATCCTCGATCGCGATGCGGTCGCCGGGACGGAGGTGCGCCTGCAGCGCGCGCTCGATGCCGTCGAGGGCGCCGCCCACGACGGCGAGCGCGTCCGCCGGGATGCCGTCGTGGGCGAGTCGCTCGGCCGCCAGGCGGAGGAGTTCCGGCAGGTCGGCGCGCTCGCCGTACGACCGCGGCTGCGGGTCGATCGTCGCGAGCGCGGCGCGGAGCGAGGGCAGCAGCGCGGGATTCGGGCTTCCGTTGGCGAGGTCGCGGACGTGCGCCGGCACCGTTGCGCTGGCCCGGGTCGGGAGCGGAGGGCGATGACGGACGCGCGTGCCGCGCCGACCGTCCGCTTGGAGGAGGCCGCGGCCGGTGAGGGTCCGGTACGCGGCGGCGACGGTGCTCGGACTCACCCGGAGGCGCGCCGCGAGGGCGCGGACGGCGGGGACCGCGGCGCCGCTCGCGAGACGGCCGTCGCGGATGCCCGCCTCGATGCTGCCCGCGATCGCGCTTGCGGTGGCGCCGGCGATTCCGTATCGTACTGTCACGTATTAACGTTTGTACCAGTACGAAAGGAGTACCGCAAGTGCCTCTCATGAGTCCGACCCCCCGCACCACCGTGAAGCGGCGCGCCCAGCGCGGCGTGTACGACCATGCCGCGATCCTCCGCATCCTCGACGAAGCCCTCGTCTGCCACGTGGGCTTCGTCGCCGACGGCCAGCCGTTCGTGCTGCCGACGGCCTACGCGCGCATCGCGGACGACCTCTACCTGCACGGCTCCCCGAGCAGCCGCATGTTGCGGACCGGCCGGGGCGGCGTCGGTCTCTGTGTCACCGTCACGCTGCTCGACGGCCTCGTGCTCGCCCGCTCGGCGTTCCACCATTCGATGAACTATCGTTCGGTCGTGCTGCTCGGTACCGCGACCGAGGTCGTCGACCCCGACGAAAAGCAGGCCGCGCTCCGCGCGCTCGTCGAGCACGTCGCGCCGGGGCGGTACGCGAGCGTGCGTCCGCCGACCGACGACGAGATCACCGGGACGCTCGTGCTCCGATTGCCGATCGACGAGGGCTCCGCGAAGGTCCGGAGCGGCCCGCCGATCGACGACGAGGGCGACTACGACTGGCCGGTCTGGGCCGGCGTGATCCCGCTCGGGCTCCGTTCGGGCGCGCCGGTGCCCGACCCGCGCCTCGATCCCGCGCACGCGATCCCGCGCTTCGCCGTCGCCCACGGGCGCGGCTGAGGAGGACCGATGCTGCGACTCTACGACTACCTGCCCTCCGGAAACGGCTACAAGGTGCGTCTGCTTCTCGCGCAGCGGGCGATCCCGTTCGAGCTCGTGGAGCTCGACATCACGAAGGGCGAGACGCGGACGCCGGCGTTCCTCGCCAAGAACCCGAACGGCCGAATCCCGCTGCTCGAGGTCGAGCCCGGACGCTTCCTCGCCGAGTCGAACGCCATCCTCTTCTACCTCGCCGAGGGGACGCCGTTCCTGCCCGACGATCGCTGGCTCCGCGCGCAGGTCCTCCAGTGGATGTCCTTCGAGCAGTACAGCCACGAGCCCAACATCGCCACCGTCCGCTTCTGGCTCCACTACACCGAGCTCACGCCCGAGCGGCGCGCCGCGATCGAGCAGAAGCGGCCGCTCGGCTATGCCGCGCTCGGCGTCATGGAGCACCACCTGTCGGAGCGCCCGTTCTTCGTCGGCGACCGCTACTCGATCGCGGACATCGCTCTCTACGCCTACTCCCACGTCGCCGACGAGGGCGGCTTCGACCTTGGCCGCTATCCGGCGGTCGGACGCTGGCTTGGGCGCGTGCGCGCCGAGCCGCGCCACGTGCCGATCACGCACCGCTGACGGACGCGCTCGCGCTCGAGGCGGCGGCGCCGCCGGTCGCGACTCGCCGCGTGACGGCGCGTGCTGATCGTGATCGGCCTTGACGACGGTTGACGTCGGGTGACGGCGGCCGCCGCGTGTAACCGCGGTGCCCGCGGGCATCGGGGTCGGGAGCGTTCCTTGCTCTACGCGACGACATGGCGGGCGAGTTGGTCGCGTGGATGCCGGACGTCGAGGACGCCCCGGGCGCGGTGGCGATCGGCCGGCCGACGTGGGTACGGATGGCGGAACGGGTGGCGCCGGTCGGCGCGCGTCTTCTCGGCGGCCGACACTTCCGGGGCGGCGTGGACCGCGCCGCGTGTCGCGCGGTGCACGGGGCGGCGGCGCGCGGCGCGCTCTGGGCGTTCGCGCCGCCGCCGTGCTTCACGCGGGTGACACGCGGACGGGGGCGGCGCCCGGTCGACGTGTATCGCGGTCGGGCGCCGCTGGTCCACGGCCTCGCGAGCCCGGGCGACGCGTCGCTCCGCCACCATCGGGGGCCGGGCTCGTCGCGGATCCTCGTGGTCGTGAGTCGCGGCGTCGGCGCGCTCGCCGACCTCGTCGCGCGCCGCCTCGCGGGCGCCCTCGTGCGGGCGGGGTTCGACGTGGCCATCCCGATGCCGGATCCCCGGCCCGACGGCGGCGAAGCGCTCTGGGCGCGGAGCGTCGGCCGCGCGCTCGTGACGATCGTGCGGCGCGTGCACGCGGGCGTCGCGGCCGAGGCGTGGGCGCGCCAACTCGGCTACCGCAGCATCCTCGCGACGGGGGTCGGCATCGGCGGCACCGTCACGGCCTTGCTCGCCGCGACGACCTCGCGCTTCGACGCCTGCGTACCGATCCTCGCCGGCGCCCACCCGGGACGGTTGTGGCTCCCGCCGCGCGGGCTCGCGCGCGCGGCCGATCACGCCGCGCTCGCCCGCGACGACGTGCGCGATGCGCGCACGCTGCTCCGCCTCTTCGACCCCGTTGCGCCGTGCCGCTTGCCCGCGCCGCGCCGCCGCGACGGCTGCGCCGTGGTCGGCCTCCGCTACGATCGCCAGGTGCCGCCGCGCGACGTGCAGGCGCTCGCCGACCATTGGAAGGTGCGATCGGTGTGGCTCGAGCGCTCCCACGTCGAGGTTCCGATGGCGGTGCGCGCCCTCGCCACGGTGGTCGCCCATACCGCGCGGACGCTCGCGCGCTGACTGCCGCACCCGGTCATCCGAGGCGTCATCTGCCGGCTGTGACGAGCTGGACGGATTGCGGTCGTCGGCGCCCTCCACTATAAGAGCCCGGTTTTTCCGGTGCCGCAGTGGTCCCCGGTAGCTCAGTTGGTAGAGCGTTCGGCTGTAGAAATGCAGCCTCGTCGGGAAACCGGCGAGTGAAAAGCGGGTGAATTCAGGGAAGCCTAAGTGCGAAGCGAGGCAGGCTGCCGAGAAGCGGCCGGAAGCGACGGAGCCGACGGTCGGTTGTCGGCAGCCTGCCGGGCATACGGGAACCCTGAGCCAAGCCTCCCAATGACCCGGTCGCGAGACCGGCAGGGTGGGGGGAAGGTGCAGAGACTAGGGAGTGACGAAAGAATAACCTCCCCACGAGCGCCCGCCACCTACGTCCGTTGGATACGGTGATGAGATAGTCCACGCCCGCCGGAAACGGCGGGACGACGTGTAACCGAATGGTCGCTGGTTCGAGTCCGGCCCGGGGAGTTCGAGAGCGGGTCGCTGGAGCGTTGCTCCGGCGGCCCGTTCTCTTTTTTGCGGCGGCGTACGGTAGGCGGGGGCGATGAGCGGTTCACACTGGATGATCCGCGCCGCGCGGGCGGCGGAGCTCGGGCGCATCGGTGAGATCGAGCGCGAGGCGGGTGCACGCTTCGATGGCATCCCGGCGCTTGTCGGTCTCTCGGAAGTCGTGACGCCCGGCGCCGCGCTCGCCGCCGCGCTCACGCGCGGCCAGCTTTGGGTCGCGGCCGCCGCGGCCGACGACGTCTCTGTCGGATTCGCCTGCGCGGATCCGCTCGACGATGCGCTCCATCTCGTGGAGCTCGACGTGCTGCCCGCGTGGAGTCGGCGCGGGATCGGACGGGCGCTCGTCGAGACGGTGGTCGACGCCGCGCGTGCCGTCCGGCTCGGCGCCGTGACGCTCACGACGTTCCGCGACGTGCCGTGGAACGCACCCTACTACGCGACGCTCGGCTTTCGCGCGCTCGCACCACGCGAGCTCGGACCGGAGCTCGCCGAGCTGGTCGCCGCGGAGGACCGCCGCGGGTTGCCGATGCGGCTGCGGGTCGCGATGCGCCGCGAGGTGCGAGCGGTTCCGACGATCGGCTGAGGCGGGCGTCAGACCGCCGGTGTGCGCAGCAGCTCCTCGAAGAAGGCGCGGTCGGCGAGGAGCGACGTGTCGCCGAGGAACATCTTCCCGTAGCGCTCGAAGTAGAGGAGCTGCTTCCCGAGCAGGAACGTGCCGCGGTCGAACTCCGTGCCGCGCCCGCCGTGTCGCGCGACGCCGACGTGCATCGCGCGCTGGCGCTTCAAGCGCGCGAGGATCCGACGCCAGGTCGGACGCTCGCGCGGCCGCCCTTCGGCCGCGGCGACGTTGCCCTGCCAGGCGGCGAGGAACTTGCCGAGGCTCACCTCACCGAAGGGGCGCGTCAGCATGGGCTCGACGACGCTCCGCGAGAAGGCGGCGAGGCCGTCGCGGTCGAGCCCGAGACCGTCGATCAGCGCCGGCCCGTAGCTCGCCAGGAACTCGTCGGCGATGTCGCCCCACGCGCTCTCGTCTCCGAGCGCGCCCTCGACGGTGCGCCGCAGGAAGCGCCGCGTGCGCGCGTCGAGGCGGCCGACGATGCCCCAGTCGACGACGCCGACGCGGCCGTCGCGCAGCACGAGGATGTTCCCCGCGTGCGCGTCGGCGTGGAACGTCCCGTCGCGGAGCGCCGTGATGAACCATGCCCGCACGAGCTGCCCGAGGAGCGGGCGGGCGTCGAGGCCGAGCCTCGCCATGCCGGCGACGTCGTCGATCGGCACGCCGTCGAGGAAGTCCATGACGAGCGCGCGTTGGCCCGAGAGCTCCGGGTACGGGGCGGGCACGACGATGCGCTCGAGGCGGAGCGTGCGGGCGAGGTCGCGATGGTGCTCCATGGCGCGCGCCTCGTTGCGAAGGTCGAGCTCCTCGGCGAGCTGCTCGCGAAACCCGTCGAGCATCCGCACGAGCTGGCCGGCCTCGGGGATGCCGACCCGGAACGCCAGGACGTCGAGGAGCGGACCCATCAGGCGGAGGTCGGTCGCGACGGTCGTCTCGATGCCCGGCCGCAGCACCTTGACCGCGACCTCGCGCCCGTCGTGGAGCGCCGCCCGGTGCACCACTGCGATCGACGCGCGCCCGATGGGCGCCGGGTCGAAACGCGCGAAGACCTCCGCGAGCGGCCGGCCGAGCGTCGTCGCAACCGCGGTCCGCACGTCGTCGAGGGGCACGAGCGGCCCCGTGTCGAGGCATGAGCGGAACTCGTCGGCGACGGCGTCTCCGAACACGCCGGGCGACGAGGCGACGAGCTGGCCGAACTTCACGAAGGTCACGCCGAGCGACTCGAAGAGCCGCCGGAGCGGGCGCGCGAACGCCTGCGGCCCGAGCGGCCGACGGAGCACGCGGCGCGCGAGCGGCGGACCGAGCGTGCGCGCCGCGATCGTCACGATCCGGCGGGTCCGGCGGCGGAGATCGCGCCCGTCGGGCGTCGGCAGCGGCAACGGAAAGGGACGAAGCACGAGCGGGCTCAATTGAAAGGCCGGGAGCGAGGAAGTCAACTCGCCGGACGGTCGGCGGCGAGGAAGGCGAGCCCCCCGACCGCGACGAGCCCGGCGGCGCAGAGGAACATCGCGCCGTAGCCGACGTCGCGGATGATCGCCCCGAGGAGCGGGCCGCCGACCAGCGCGCCGGCGTCGAAGAGCGCGGTGAAGATCGACGTCGCGGCCCCGCGCTCCGCGGTGCGCGCGCGCTCGACCACGAGCCCCGAGAGGATCGGGAACGTGAACCCGTGGCCGAGCCCGGCGCACCCGCCGGCGACCGCGATCGCGGTGGGTGTCGTCGCGCCCGCGAGGAGCACGTAGCCGATCGCCAGCATGGCGAGCGCGGGCGCGAGCGCCCGCTTCGGACCGACGCGCTCCGGCACCCACGCGAAGCCGAGCCGGAGGATGACCGCCGCGATCGAGTAGGCGGTGAAGAAGAGCCCGACCGAGCCGATCCCCGTCTCGAGGACGAAGGTCTTCACGAAGGTGAACTGCGCGGTGAGCGCGGTCGCGAAGACGAGCCCGATGAACCAGAGCGGGAGCAGGTCGCGTTGCCCGAGCGCGGCGAGGAAGCCGCGGCCGGGAAGCTCGCCCTCGGGGTGGCGCACGTCGCGCAGCGGCAACGACAGGAGAAGCGACGTGAGCGCGAAGACCGTCGAGACGTGAAAGAGGTCGGCGTACGTGCCGTAGTGCAGGATGACGTCGCCGAGGACGCCGCTCACCGACATGGGGAGCAATCCCGAGATGCCGTAGAGGCCGATCCCCTCCGTGCGCCGCTTCGGCGGCAGGAGGTCGGCGGCGTGGGTCATGAGCGCGGTGAAGAGCGTCGCCTCCGCGACCCCGTGCGCGGCGCGTACGACGTAGAGCCACGGGCCGAGGTCGCGTACGGTCGGGTAGAGCGCGCACACGAGCACGTTCAAGACGCCGCCCGCGAGGATGACGCCCCGCCGGCCGCGCGCGTCCATGAGGGTGCCGAGGGGCGGTCGCCAGAGGATCGCGGTCGCGGCGGTCACGCTCACGATCACGCCGATGCGCACCTCGTCGGCACCGAGCTCGTGCAGGAATCCCGAGAGATGGAGGTAGAGCGTGAAGGCGAGGTTCTGGAGGAAGTTCGCGCCGAAGCAGAGGAAGAACTGCCGCGAGGCGACCCGCGGCCGCGCGTGCGGCCGCGGGGGCCGTGCCGCTGCTACGGGCGCACCTCGTAGTACGCGTTCATCGGGTTGTCGAAGTCGAGGGTGCGAAAACGCGTGAATCCCGCCGCCCGTGTCATGTCGCGTGCGACGCCTTCGGTGAACCCGAGCGTGCCGAGCCCGGCGCCGCCGGGCTCCGAGAGCGCCGACGACATGCAGCTCAGCACCGAGAAGCCGTACATCATGGCGGCCATCGGGTTCCTGGCGAGCGTCTCCTCGAAGGTCGGGTGGCTCTTGATGTCGGCGATGAGCCAGGTGCCGTCCGGTTTGAGGCCGCGTCGGATCGCCGCGATCACCGGCGCGGGGTGCGCCATGTCGTGGAGGCAGTCGAAGGTCGTCACGAGGTCGAAGCGCGCGTCCTGCGGGAGCGCGTCTCCGTTCGCGTCGTGGAAGACGACGTTCTCGACGCCCGCGTCGCGGAGGTTCTCGGCGGCGCGTTGCAGCGCGTACTTCGCGATCTCGTAGCCGTGGAACTCGGAGCGCGGGAAGGCCTTGGCCATCTCGATGAGCGCGACGCCGGCCCCGCAGCCGACGTCCGCGACCCGGGCGCCCAACGCGAGCTTCGCGACGACGCCGTCGAGCGCCGGCAGGGCGACCGGCACGAGCATGCTGCGGAACCAGGGCGCGAACATGCGCTCGACGCCGCGGTTCCCTTCGAGCCCGAACGCGTCGTAGGGCAGGCCGAGCCCGCTGCGGAACGCTTCGGGCAGCCGATCGAGCACGGCGAACTGCTGCGGGAGGCCGCAGAAGCCTCCGGCCGCGAAGGCGGGGCTGCGCTCCTCGGCGAGCACCATCGCGCCTTCCGGCGAGAGCGCGAAGCGGCCGTCGCCCGCGTACTCGACGAGGCGGGCCGCTGCCTGGCCGCGCAGCCACTCCCGTACCCAGCGCTCGTCGAGGCCCGTGCGGCCGGCGAGTTCCACGCTCGTGACGGGATCCTCGGCGGCGGCGAGGGTGCGGTACAGGCCGAGGTGGTCGCCGAGGTAGATCATCGACGAGACCAGCGCGCCGCCGAGGTATCCGAACACCTGCTCCACTGTGGCTTCCAGCTTCTCGGGATCGATCGGACGCGGTGCGGCCATCGTTGCTCCTCCGGGCGGGGATCGCTCCGCACGACACTCTAGGAGCCGCGCCGTGCCGGTTCAAGACGACTGTGCTATGCGCGCCGGGTGTCGACGCCCGATCCGATCCGCGCGGAACCGCTCGCACTCGAGCGCCGCTTCCCCGCGCTTGCGGGGCGGCTGCCCCGGTTGCCACTGGCGGTGCTGCCGACGCCGGCGCACCGCCTCGCGAACCTCGGCCGCGACGTCGGCCTCGCCGACCTCTGGGTGAAGCGCGACGACCTCACCGGCGCGCCTTATGGCGGCAACAAGGTGCGGAAGCTCGAGTGGCTGCTCGCCGACGCGCGCGCGCGCGGGCACCGCAGCGTCCTCACGACCGGCGCGCTCGGCAGCAACCACGCCCTCGCGACGGCGATCTACGCGCGCGCGAGCGGCTTCCGCGCGCACCTCGTGCTGATCCCGCAGCCGGTGACGGAGCACGTCCGCCGAGCGCTCGTCCTCGACCACGCCTACGGGGCGGCCATCCACGCCGTGCCATCGATCGGAGCCGCGCGCCGGCGCGTCCTCGGCCTCATCGCGCTGGGCGCGCTCGCGGGCGATCGCCCCTACCTCGTGGCGACGGGCGGCTCGTCGGCGGTCGGGACCCTTGGCTACGTGAATGCGGGCCTGGAGCTCGCGGAGCAGGTGGCCGCGGGCACGCTGCCGGAGCCGGCGGCGGTCGTGGTGCCGCTCGGAAGCGGCGGTACCGTGGCCGGGCTGGTCGCGGGGCTCAGGCTCGGCGGGCTCGCGACCCGCGTCCTCGCGGTGCGCGTGACCGATCTGCTGCCGTTGTCGCCGCGGTTCCTCGCCCGCCTCGCCGCGCGCGCGCTCGCGATGCTGGCGCGTCTCGGCGCCGGGGCGCTCCCGGCGATCGCGCCCGGCGACTTCGACATCCGCTCGGAGTGGCTCGGTCCGGGATACGGCGTGGTCACGCCCGAGGCCGTCGACGCCGCGCGCAGGCTCGCGGCGACCGAAGGGCTCCGGCTCGAGACGACCTACGGCGCCAAGGCGCTCGCGGGCGCGCTCGCGCTCGGCCAGGCGCCCGCGTGGCGCGGCCGGCCGCTCCTCTTCTGGCATACGTACAGCGCCGCCGATCCGGCGGCGACGCTCGCCAACCTGCCGGATTGGCGGGAGCTGCCGCGCGAGGTGCACCACGTGTTCGGGGAAGGTCCCGGCGCCCTCCCGTCTTGACCTCTCGGTCGAGGCCAGCGTACACCCCCCGGCGCTGCGACGGGCGATTCCGTCGCGACGCGGAGGGGGGTCGATTGCGGAAGGCGGCGTTCGTGCTCACGGGGATCAAGCGGCTCTTCGACAGCCGCCCCGTACATGCCCAGATCGTCGTCACCCGCGAGTGCAACCTCGCCTGCGGCTATTGCCACGAGTACACGAACGGCGCGTCGATCGTGCCCTACGAGGTGCTCGCGCGCCGCATCGACCGGCTCGGTGAGCTCGGCGCCTTCACGATCGACCTGCTCGGCGGCGAGCCGCTTCTTCATCCCGAGATCGTGCCGCTGGTCGCCCGCGTCAAGGCGACCCGCGGGGGGATGAACTTCGCCACCATCATCACCAACGCCTTCAAGCTCACCCCGGAGCTGGTCGACGGCTTCAACGAGGCGGGGCTCGACTGCATGCAGGTGAGCGTCGATGGCATCGACCCCGAGCCCGGTCTGCCGAAGTCGTTGCGCTCGGTGCTGCCGAAGCTCCAGATCCTCGCCGCGCGCGCCGCCTTCCCGGTGAAGATCCAGACGGTGCTCACCGAGGAGAGCTGGCGCAGCTACGCCCAGTTCCGCGAGCTGCTGGACCCGTTCGACTTCGAGTTCGGCTTCTCCCTGTTGCACGACGGAGAAGGGCGCATCGCCATCCGCGGCGAGCATTTCGCGGAGCTGCTGCGCCGGCACGAGCTCTTCCCGGGGATGGCGTTCTTCCGGCGCCACGCGGCCGAGATGCTGGTCGGCGATTTCCGCCGGCCGTGGAAGTGCCTCGGCGGCTTCAAGTACCTGTATGTGAACCCCGACGGCCGGGTGCAGTACTGCAGCCAGGTCGCTGGCGCCGCGCCGGCGCTCGAGACCCTCGGACTCGACGATCTTCGCGACGCCGACGCGCACAAGCCGTGCGAGGCCGGCTGCGCGCTCGGCTGCGTGCGCACGGTCTCGCACGCGATGGCCAACCCGCTCGGGTCGCTCGCGACGTCCGTCGAGATCCTCGCGGACTTCATGCGGCCGCGTGCGCCGACACCGGCGCCGATTCCGCGCGGCCGTCGCTGACGGCGCCGTTCCGGTCGGCGGCTGTCGCATCGCTTGCAGTCGCCGCCGGTGCGCGACATGAGCGGCGGGTGGCGACGAAGGAGCGGAAGCCGCGGTCGGCCGCGGCGGGCGAGCCAGGGCGGATACTGGTGGCGGCGCGGGCGCGCGATCGCGTCGACGCCGCGTGCGCCTGGCTCGCCGCGCATCCGCGCGACGCGGAGGTGCTGGTCGTCGCGGCGAGCGCCGAGGCGGTCGACGACCTCGTGCGCGCCGACGTGCGCGTCGGGGGCGCCCGCTTCGGGCTCGCGCGCACGACCCTCGGCAGGGTCGCGGGCCTTCTCGCGGCGCCGGCGCTCGCGGCGCGCGGCGGCGTGCCCGCGAGCGTGCTCTCGCTCGATGCGGTCGCGGCCCGCGCCATTCACCAGCTGAGCGCCGCGGGCCGGTTGCGGTACTTCGCGCCGGTCGCGGATCGTCCCGGGTTTCCCCTCGCCGTGGCGCGGACGATGGCGGAGCTGCGCGCGCACGGCGTGACGCCCGCGAT
Source organism: Deltaproteobacteria bacterium (assembly GCA_020848745.1). Taxonomy (NCBI): domain Bacteria; kingdom Pseudomonadati; phylum Myxococcota; class Myxococcia; species Deltaproteobacteria bacterium. The sequence continues at coordinate 97,129 of JADLHM010000055.1, forward strand.
GCTCGCGGCGCTGCCGCTCGTCGGCGAGGACCTGGCGCTCCTCGCCGCGGAGATGGCGGCCGAGCTCGACGCGGCCGGGCTCGCGGACCGCACGGCCGTCTTCGCCGCCGCGACGGCGGCCGTCGAGGCGAGCCCGGCGCCGCCGCTCGTCGGCCTCCCGACGCTCCTTCTCGACGTTGCACTCGCGAGCGCTTGCGAAGCGGACCTCGTGGCCGCGCTGGCGCGGCGGGCGCCCGCGCTGCTCGCGACCGTCCCGCTCGGCGACGACCGGAGCCGGGACCTCCTCGCCGGCGCGCTCGCCACCGGCCCGACCATCGCCGAGGTCCACGACGACGAGGCGACCTCGCTCGCGCGCTTGCAGCGCCATCTCTTCGCCCCCTCCACCCCGCCGCCGGCGCCGCTCGACGAGACGGTCACGCTGCTCTCGTGGCCCGGCGAGGCGCGGGAATGCGTCGAGATCGCGCGCCGCATCCAGGAGGAGGCCGCGCGCGGCGTACCCTTCGATCGCATGGCGGTCTTCCTGCACGCGCCGCGCGAGTACACGGCGCACCTGGAAGAGGCGTTTCGCCGGGCGGACGTGCCGGCGTTCTTCGCGCGCGGCACGAGCCAGCCCGATCCCGCGGGGCGCGCGCTCCTCGCGCTCCTGGCGTGTGCGGCGGAAGGGCTCTCGGCGCGACGCTTCGCCGAGTATCTCTCGCTCGCGCAGGTGCCCGATCCCGAGGCGCGAGCGGCGGGCGCGGCGGCGCCGCCGCCGCCCGTCCTCGTCTCGGCGGAGGAGGCGCTCCTGCCGGCGGCGGTCGCCGAGCAGCTCGCGGCCGTCGGGGCCGCGCTGCGGGCGGACGCGGAGCGGGAGGGACCCTTGCCGCTCGACCCGCTGGCGGAGGCCGTCGTCGCGGGGACGGTCGCGGCGCCGTGGCGCTGGGAGGAGCTCCTCGTCGAGGCGGCCGTGATCGGCGGCAAGGAGCGCTGGCGGAAGCGGCTCGACGGCCTCGCGCGGGAGCTCGACGTCCGGCGCGCCGAGCTCGCCGAGGAGGACGAGCCCCGCGCCGCGCGGCTCGCCGGCGTCCTCGCGCAGCTCGGACACCTGCGCGCCTACGCGCTGCCGTTGATCGAGCGGCTCGACGGCCTCGCCGGGCGGCGCGCGACGTGGGGCGCCTGGCTCGACGAGCTGCGCGCGCTCGCGGTCGAGGCGCTTCGCGACCCGACCCAGGTGCTCGCGACGCTCGCGGAGCTCGCGCCGATGGCGCCCGTCGGTCCGGTCGCGATCGACGAGGTGCGGATCGTGCTCGGACCGCGCCTGCGTTCACTGACGGTGCCGCCGCCGCGTCGCCGTCACGGCGCCGTCTTCGTGGCGCCTGCGGAGTCGGCGCGCGGGCTGGTGTTCGACGTCGTGTTCGTCCCCGGGCTCGCCGAGCGCTTGTTCCCGCGCAAGATCGTCGACGACCCGATCCTCCTCGATCCGAGCCGGCGGGCGCTCGCGGACGTCGCGGCGGCGCCGCTCGGCACGCGCGCGGATCGGGTCACCGCCGAGCGCCTCGCGCTCCGCCTCGCGGTCGGCGCCGCCGGCGCCCGCGTCGTCGTCTCCTATCCGCGGCTCGACATGGAGCAGGGGAAGCCGCGGGTGCCGTCGTTCTACGCGCTCGAGGCGTTGCGCGCCGCCGAAGGGCGGTTGCCGGGCTTCGAGGAGCTCCGCCGGCGCGCGCGCGGCGAGGGGCGGCTCGGGTGGCCCGCGCCGGAGCGCCCCGAGGATGCGATCGACGACGCCGAATACGATCTCGCGCTCCTGGCGCCGCTCCTCGACGCTCAGATCGATCCCAAGGCGACGGTTGGCACCGCCCGCTACCTCCTTGGCGCGAACGCACATCTCGCGCGGGCGCTCCGGGCGCGCGCGCAACGCTGGTGGAAACGGTGGACGCCCGCCGACGGGCTCGTCGATCCGGACGATCTCGGCCGCACGGCGCTCGCGGCGCATCAGCTCGCGGCGCGCTCCTATTCCCCGACGGCGTTGCAGCACTTCGCGGCGTGCCCGTACCGCTTCTTCCTCCAGGCGGTCCATCGCCTGAAGCCGCGCGAGGAGCCGGTCGCGATCGAGCTGATCGATCCGTTGACGCGGGGCTCGCTCTTCCACGAGGTGCAGTTCGGGGTGCTTTCGCGCCTCAAGGCGGACGGCCTGTTGCCGGTGCGCGCGGAGACGCTGCTGCGGGCGCGGGACGTCGTCGATGGCGTGCTCGACGGCGTCGCTGAGCGCTACCGCGAGCTCCTCTGTCCCGCCATCCCGCGCGTCTGGGAGGACGGCGTCAACGGCATCCGCGCCGACCTGCGCGAGTGGTTGCGGCGGAGTGCCGAGGACGAGGCCGGCTGGGTGCCCGACCGCTTCGAGCTCGCCTTCGGGCTGCCGCGGCGCGAGCGCGGCGACGCCGACCCCGCGAGCGTCCCGCAGCCGATCACGGTGGCGGGTCCGCTCCAGCTGCGCGGCTCGATCGATCTCGTCGAACGTCATCCGCGCGGCGCGCTGCGGGTCACCGATCACAAGACCGGCAAGGCGCGCGCCGCGAACGGCGTCGTCGTCGGCGGCGGCGAGGTCCTGCAACCGCTGCTCTACGCGCTCGCCTGCGAGCGGCTGTTGCCGGAACCCGTGGAGGCCGGACGGCTCTACTACTGCACGGCGGCGGGCGGATACGCGCAGCGCGTCGTGCCGCTCGACGCGGCGGGGCGCGCGGCCGCGGCCGCGGTCGTCGACACCATCGACCAGGCGCTGCGCGACGGATTCCTGCCGGCGGCGCCCGTCGCGCGCGCCTGCGCGTACTGCGACTACCGGCCGGTCTGCGGCCCGTACGAGGAGATCCGGCAACGGCGGAAGCCGGCCGAGCGCCTGCGCGACCTCGCGCGCCTGCGGAGCCTGCCGTGAGCGGCGAGCGCCCGGCGGCGGCGCTCGCCGATCACCGCGAGCGCGAGCGCATCGCGACCGACCTCGACGCGACCCTGATCGTCGAGGCGGCGGCAGGCACCGGGAAGACGACCGCGCTCGTCGCCCGCATGGTCGCCATGCTGGCGGCGGGTCGCGGCGAGCTGCACCGGATGGTCGCGGTGACGTTCACCGAGCTCGCCGCGGGCGAGCTGAAGCTGCGCCTGCGGACCGGTCTCGAGCGGGCGCGTCTCGACACCGCGCCCGCGTCCGACGAGGCCCGGAACCTCTCGCGCGCGCTCGGGCAGCTCGAAGAGGCGAGCATCGGCACCATCCATTCTTTCTGCAGCGACCTCCTGCGCGAGCGTCCCGTCGAGGCCGGCGTCGATCCGCTCTTCGAGGTCGCGCCGGCGGACGTCGCGGACGGCCTCTTCGACCAGGCGTTCCACCGCTGGTTCGAGGAGGTGCTGAAGGATCCACCGGAAGGAGTGCGCCGCATCCTGCGCCGGCCGCCGCGTCGCGGTCAGAGCGTGCGCGGCCTGCTGCGCGGCGCCGCCTGGGAGCTCAAGGAGCGGCGCGACTTCGCCGCGCCGTGGCGCGCGGAGCCGTTCGCGCGCGAACGCGAGGTCGACGCGCTCATGACCGAGCTCGAGATCCTCGGCCGGCGCGCGATCGACGGCGACCGCAACGACTACTTCTACCGCTCGCTCGCCGAGATCGGCGACTTCGTCCAGGAGGTGCTGCGGCGCGAGGCGATCTGGGGCCGCGACTACGACGGGCTCGAGGCGGAGCTGCTGCAGGTGGCGAAAACCGTGCACTGGCATTGGGTCGGCTTCACGAGCGGTCCGGGCGCCGCCCTGAAGACGACGTTGCGCGCGGAGCGGACGCGGGTGCAGGCGCGTCTGACGAGCTTCGTCGACGCGGTCGGCGCCGACCTGGCGCCGCGCCTGCAGGCCGAGCTCTGGCCGGTGATCGAGCGCTATCAGGCGCTCAAGCGGAACGCGGGCCGTCTCGACTTCGGCGACCTCCTCCTGGTGGCGCGGGACCTCCTGCGGCGCGATCCGACCGTGCGGCGCGATTATCAGGAGCGCTTCACGCACGTCTTCGTCGACGAGTTCCAGGATACCGACCCGCTGCAGGCGGAAATCCTGCTCCTGCTCGCGGCCGACGACCCCGCGCAGGCCGATTGGACGGCGGCGCGCCCGCGGGCCGGGAAGCTCTTCATCGTCGGCGACCCCAAGCAGTCGATCTATCGCTTCCGCCGCGCCGACGTGGCGCTCTACGAGGACGTGAAGCGGAGGCTCCTCGCCGCCGGCGCGCTGCTGCAGCACCTCACCGTGAGCTTCCGCGCCGTGCCGGAGATCCAGACGGCCGTGAACGCGGCGTTCGCCCCCCGGATGGCGGGCGCGACGCCGAGCCAGGCGACCTACGTGCCGCTCGTCCCCGCGCGCGCGGCCGTCGCGACCCAGCCGCCGATCGTGGCGCTGCCGGTGCCGTCGCCCTACGGGGATTTCGGGAAGGTCGTCGACTGGCAGATCGAGAAATCGCTGCCCGACGCGACCGCGGCGTTCGTCGCCTGGCTCGTCCGTGAGAGCGGCTGGACCGTGAGTGAGCCCGACGCGCCGCGCCGCCCGATCGAGCCGCGGGACGTGTGTATCCTGTTCCGGCGCTTCAAGTCGTTCGAGACCGACGTGACGCACGCCTACGTACGCGCGCTCGAGGCCCGCCACCTGCCCCACGTGCTCGTCGGCGGCAGCGCGTTCCACGTTCGCGAGGAGGTCGAGGCGCTGCGCAACGTGCTCGGCGCGATCGAGCGACCCGACGACGAGCTGGCGGTCTTCGCGACCCTGCGCGGACCGTTCTTCGCGCTCGGCGACGGCGCGTTGCTCGCGTTTCGCGAGCAGTACGGAACGCTGCATCCGTTCCGCCGGATTCCCGACGATCCGCCGCCGGGGCTCGCCGAGGTCGCGGCCGCGATGGCGGTGGTGCGCGACCTCCATCGCGGACGCAATCGCCGGCCGATCGCCGACACGATCGCGCGCTTCCTCGCGGCGACGCGCGCCCATGCGGGCCTCGCGATCTGGCCGGCCGGGGAGCAGGCGCTCGCCAACGTCGTGCGGCTGACGGACCTCGCGCGCCGCGCCGAGCGGCAGGGGATCACGTCCTTTCGCGCCTTCGTCGAGCGGCTCGCGGCCGCCGACGGGGAGGCGAGCGACGCGCCGATCCTCGAGGAGGGGACGGGCGGCGTGCGGCTCATGACCGTGCACCGCGCAAAGGGCCTCGAGTTCCCCGTCGTGATCCTCGCCGACCTCACCGCCAAGGAGGCGCCCGGCGAGCCGCGCCGCTACAGCGACGGGAGCCGGGGGCTTTGTGCGATGCGGATCGCCGAGTGCTCGCCGCCCGAGCTGCTCGCCCATCGCGACGAGGAGCGGGAGCGCGAGCGGGAAGAGGCGGCGCGCATCCTCTACGTCGCGGCGACACGCGCCCGCGACCTCCTGGTGGTGCCGGTCGTGGGCGACGAGCGCCGCGACGGCTGGCTCGCGGCGCTGCATCCGGTCGTCTACCCGGACGAGTCGCGGCGGCGGCAGCCCGAGACCGCGACGCCGGTCGCGTGTCCGCGGTTCGGGCTCGACAGCGTGCTGCAGCGTCCGGACCGCGCGCCGGGCCGCGAGCGCGCGGTCGCGCCGGGGCAGCACGTCCCGGAGGCCGGCGATCACCGGGTCGTGTGGTGGGATCCGAAGGCGCTCGAGCTCGGGGTGGAGGAGAGCGTCGGTCTCCGCCAGCAGAAGCTCCTCGAAGCCGACGCGAGCGGCGAATCCTCGGAGCGCGGCGTCCGCGCGCACGCCGCGTGGCGGGCGACGCGCGAGCGCGTACGCGGGGAGGCGGGACGGGCAACGGTCGCCGTCGCCACCGCGACCGCGTGGGCGGCCGCGACGGCGGAGACGGGCGCGGCGCCGGCGGAGCTCGCGCCGCTCGCCGCCGCCGTCACGGTCGAGTCGGCACGCGGCGGCGCGCCGGCCGAGCGGCCCGCGGGCACGAGCTTTGGCGTGCTCGTGCACGCGGCGCTCTCGGTGGTCGACCTCGATGCCGGGTCCGACGCGATCGCGGCCACGGTCGCGTCGCAGGCGCGGCTCTTGGCCGCGACGGCCACCGAGGTCGCGGCCGCCGTCGTCGTGGTGCGCGACGCGCTCGCCCATCCGCTCGTCCGGCGCGCGGCCGCCGCGGCCCGCGCCGGGGGTTGTCGGCGCGAGGTCGCACTCGCCTGCGTGCTCGACGACGGCACGCTCGTGGAAGGTGTGGCGGACCTCGTGTTCCGCGACGACGACGGCTGGACCGTGGCCGACTTCAAGACCGACCGCGACGTCGCGACCCGGCTCTCCGAGTACCGATGGCAGCTCGCCGCCTACGCGCGCGCCGTCGCCGGCGCGACCGGCGCGCCGACTCGCGCCGTCGTGCTCAACGTGTGATGCGCGCCGCGGTCAGTGGACCGTCGGGTCGCCGCGTCGTAGGGGTCCCGTCGGCGTTGCGCCGAGTCGCGTGAGCGGCGCCGCGACGTCGCCCGGCGCTTGTCGGACCGGCGGCGAGAACCACCGCGCCGTCCGATGACGCAGAATGCGGATACGGCGCCCGAGCATGAGGCGCTCGGTGACGACGTCGAGCAGGCGTTTCTCCCCCATGTTCACTCCTCCCCTCCGTCTTCGGTATGCGAGATGATCTCCATACCCGTCATGATGTTTTGCCATCTGTCGTCGCGAGACAACACGCGACACCGCCCGAGCTTCAGAAAAGCCGCGCCCTTCTGGAGCGCCTGCGTCAATCCGGAGCAGGTGTGTGGAGCAAACGCTCGCTGACGACCCGCCAAGCGCGGTCCGCGAGCTCGTCGGGCGGACAGAAGGCGACGTCCATCGTCGCGTGCATCAGGAAGCCGTCGACGACGGCGAAGAGGATCCGCGCCTCCCACGGGGGGTCGAGGTCGGGGCGGAAGTCGCCTTCGTCCATCGCCTGGCGGATCGTCATGGCGGCGGCTTCGAGGAGCCGAGCGCGTATTCCGGGGGCGCGGGGGAACGCGCCCGGGTCGCGCATCATCTCGACCCGGAAGTTCATGAGGCAACGGAAGTACTCGGGACGCTGCCGACCCCACGTGGCGGCGGCGCGGATCTGCGTTTCGAGCCGCGCGCGCGCGGTCGGCCCTTGCGCCTGCTCCACCTGGAACGTCGCCCAGTCGCTCCCGACGGCGGCGAAGGCGAGGGTGATGATCTCCTCCTTGGAAGAGAAGTGATACGTGAAGTGGCCGCGGGCGAAGCCGGTCTCGCTCTCGAGCGCGCTCACGGTGCAGGCGCGGATGCCGTCGCGGGCGATCACTCGGATGGCGGCCGCGATGATCTCGCTCCGACGCGCGACGCTCGCGGACCGCGCCTTGGCGGTGCGATCCGTCGGTGCGACCGCGGCGGGTCCGCTCGTGGACGGTGGCGCGTCTTCCCGCGTACCGGGCAACATTTTTCTCTTGTACAGTCATACTACGCCATGGTAAAGACGGAGCGCTCGCGGCGGGGAGCTGAAATCGTGAGTGCCGTCATGGGTTCCCCGTCTTCGTCCATGCCCTCGCCCGTCAGGAGGCTTCGCCAATGAATCCAGCCTGGTCCCGCCGCGCCGTGGCGCTCCTCGGCGCGCTCGTGTGCTGTCTCGCGGTCGCGCCCCGGGTGATGGCCGCGCCGTCGTTTACCCTCTTCGAGTCCGGGCAGGTGCGACCCCTCGCGTCTTCCCCCGACGGGACGCGTCTTTTCGCGGTCAACACTCCCGACAACCGGCTCGAGGTCTTCGACGTGACCGGCGCGAGCATCGCCCACGCCGGGAGCGTCACGGTCGGTCTCGAGCCGGTCGCCGTCGCGGCTCGCACCAACGGCGAGGTCTGGGTCGTGAACCATCTCTCCGACAGCGTGAGCGTCGTCGACGTCAGCGATCCCGCGGCGCCGCGCGTCGTCCGGACGCTGCTCGTCGGCGATGAGCCCCGCGACATCGTCTTCGCCGGTGCGGGCGGCAACCGGGCGTTCATCACGACGGCGCACCGTGGCCAGAACACGCCCCACCACGCCACCATCGAGACGATCCTCTCGACGGCCGGCCTCGGCCGCGCCGACGTGTGGGTCTTCGACGCCGCGAACCTCGGGGTCTCGCTCGGCGGGACGCCGCTCACGATCGTCACCGTGTTCGGCGACACGCCGCGTGCGCTCACGGTGTCGCCCGACGGCGGCACGGTCTACGCCGCCGTCTTCCACTCCGGGAATCGCACCACGACGCTGTCCGAGGGGGTCGTGCCCGACACGGGTCCGAATGCGCTTCCACTTCCGAACGACAACTTCCAGAACATCGTCGGTCCCGAGGTCGGACTCATCGTCCGCTACGACGGGACGAAATGGACCGACGAGCTCGGCCGCGACTGGAGCAGCTCCGTCAAGTTCTCCCTGCCCGACAAGGACGTCTTCTCGATCGACGCCGACGCCAACCCGCCGGCGCAGGTCGTCGGTCCGACGAGCTTCTACGCCGACGTCGGCACGATCCTGTTCAACATGGTGACGAACCCGGTGAACGGGAAGGTCTACGTCACCAACCTCGACTCGAAGAACCACGTGCGCTTCGAAGGCGAAGGCGTCTATGCCTCGGGCTTCAAGCCAGTGGGCGAGCCGGCGAGCGTCCGCGGCCACCTCGCGGAGTCGCGCATCACCGTGCTCGACGGGGCGTCGGTCTTGCCGCGACACCTGAACAAGCACGTCGATTACTCGACGTGCTGCGCGCCGATCCCGAACACCGAGAATGCCGACAGCCTGGCGTTCCCGCTCGGCATGGCGGTGTCGAGCGACGGCGGCACGCTCTACGTCGCCGGTTTCGGGACCGGCGAGATCGGCGTCTACGACACGAGCGAGATCGAGAACGATACCTTCACGCCGGCGTCGGCGGACCAGATTCCGCTGACCGGCGGCGGTCCGACGGGCCTCGTGCTCGACGAAGCCCGGACCCGCCTCTATGTGCTGACGCGCTTCGACAACTCGCTTTCGGTGGTGAGCACCGCGACCGGTGCCGAGACCGCGCACGTCGCCTTGCACAACCCCGAGCCCGCGAGCGTGGTCACGGGCCGGCCGCGGCTCTACGACACGAGCTTCTCCTCGAGCCACGGCGACTCGTCGTGCGCGAGCTGCCACATCTTCGGCGACTTCGACAGCCTGGCCTGGGACCTCGGCAACCCCGACGACACCGTGCTCAACAACCCCGGCCCGTTCTCGGTCGGGCCGTTCATCAACCCGGATTTCCACCCGATGAAGGGCCCGATGACGACGCAGAGTCTGCGCGGCATGGCGAACCACGGGCCTATGCACTGGCGCGGCGACCGCACCGGCGGCAACGAGCCCGGCGTTGTGACCGCCCAGCCCGACTCCGGCACGTTCGACGAGGACGCGGCGTTCAAGAAGTTCAATCCGGCGTTCCCCGGTTTGGTCGGGCGGGATCAGCAACTGACGGCGAACGAGATGCAGCAGTTCACCGACTTCGTCCTGCAGGTCACGTATCCGCCGAACCCGATCCGCAACCTCGACAACTCGCTGACACCGTCACAGATGAACGGCCGGAACTTCTTCTTCGGGCCGGTGTCCGACACCTTCCAGGACTGCGACGGCTGCCACCGCCTGGTGCCGTCCGCGAACGCGGCGGCCGGCGTCGCGGCGCCGGGCTTCTTCGGCACCGACGGGCGCTCGTCTTTCGAGAACGAGACGCAGATTCTGAAGGTTCCGCAGCTGCGCAACATGTACCAGAAGGTCGGCATGTTCGGCATGGCGGCGGTGCCGTTCTTCAACGCCGGCAACAACGGGTTCCAGGGCGACCAGGTCCGTGGCTTCGGCTTCCTGCACGACGGCAGCGTCGATACGCTCTTCCGCTTCCACCAGGCGACCGTCTTCAACCAGACGGGCATCAACGGCATCAATCCGACCGGCATTCCGGCGGGCCCCGCGGGCGATCCGCTGCGTCGCGACCTCGACGCGTTCATGATGGCGTTCGACTCGAACCTGGCGCCGATCGTCGGCCAGCAGATCACCCGCACGAGCACGAACGGCGCGACGGTCGATCCGCGCATCACACTGCTCGAGCAGCGCGCCGACGCCGGAGAATGCGACCTCGTCGCGAAGGGCAAGATCGGCGGCGAGGAGCACGGATGGCTCTACGTCGGCGGCGGCGACTTCGAAACCGATCGCTCTGGCGAGGTGCCGCTCGGCGACTCCGCGATCCGCGCGCTCGCGAACACGGCCGGGCAGGAGATCACCTTCACCTGTGTGCCGCCGGGGTCAGGGCTCCGCATCGGCATCGACCGCGACGGCGACGGCTACGGCGACGGCGACGAGCGCGACAACGGCAGCGATCCGACCGATGCCGGCAGCATTCCAACGGGCGTTCCTCCCGTCTGTGCGACCGTCTCGCCGGCGCTGTGGAAGTCGGCGACCCTCACCGACAAGACGGGCCGTCTCTCGCTCCGCGGCGACCTGTTCCTCGGCGCGTACGCGCAGGAGCCGGTCTCGGCGAGCGCCGACGACAACGACGGCGCGATCTTCGCCGACGGCGTCGCGGGCAACGTGATCGTGCCGAAGGGCTCGGGCTTCAAGTACAAGGCGCCGCGCGGCGCGACCGGCGTGACCGAGGTCGCCGTGAAGGAGAAGCGCAACTCGGGCGGCATCTTCACCGTCACGGTGAAGACGAAGGGCGCCTGGATGCAGGGCGCGGCCGACGAGGACGAGACGACGACCGTCGTCAATCTGAACATCGGCGGCGCGTGTTTCCGCGGCAACGCCAAGCACGTACGCTGATCGCGTCCGCGATCCGTTGAGCGGAGCGACGCCGCCCGCAGTTCGGTGCGGGCGGCGTCGCTCGTTTGCACGATCCCGCCTCGCGGCGCATCCTGCGGGCTTTGCGGAGTCTGGGGAGGAGCCGATCATGCCGAGCGACACGCTCACGGTCACCGACAATCGCACCGGGCGCACGTACACGTTGCCGATCCGCGGCAACGCGATCACCGCGACCGACCTCCGGCAGATCAAGGGACCCGACGATTCGGAACTGATCTCGTTCGATCCGGCGCTCCGCAACACGGCGACGTGCCGGAGCGCGATCACGCACCTCGACGGCCGGGCCGGGACGCTCAGCCACCGCGGCTATGCGATCGAAGACCTCGCCGATCGGTCGAGCTACCTGGAGGTGGCCTACCTGATCCTCGAGGGCGGGCTGCCGAACCGGACGCAGCTCGACGCCTGGCAGGCGGAGCTCGCGCGGCACGCGCTCATCCACGAGTACGTCACGCGATTCATCGACGGCTTCCGCTATGACGCGCACCCGATGGGCATGCTCATGAGCACGGTCGCCGGGCTCTCGACGTTCTACCCGGAGGCGGCGCACGTCGACGATCCGGCGGTGCGCCGCCGCCAGATCGTGCGGCTCCTCGGGCAGGTGCCGACGCTCGCCGCGTTCGCGCACCGCAAGCGCACGGGCCTGCCGTACGTGTATCCCGACCTCGGGCTCTCCTACGTCGGCAACTTCCTCAGCATGATGTTCCGCATGACCGAGCTCCGGTACGAGGCCGACCCGGTGATCGAACGCGCGCTCGACGTGGTCTTCTTGCTGCACGCGGACCACGAGCAGGCCTGCTCGACGACCACCATGCGCTGCGTGGGGAGTGCCAAGACCGACCCCTACAGCGCCGCGGCCGCCGCGACCGCGGCGCTCTTCGGGCGCTTCCACGACGAGGCGTACGAGGCCGTGATCACGATGCTCGAACGGATCGGCGGACCGGAGGGCGTACCGGCGTTCGTCGCCGAGGCCGCACGCACGCGCAGCGAGCCGCCCGGCTTCGGGCACCGCGTGTATCGCACCTACGATCCGCGCGCGCGCATCCTGCGCGGGCACGCGGCGAAGGTGTTCGCCGTGACCGGCCGTCCGCGCATCTTCGAGACCGCGCTCGCGCTCGAGGAGGCCGCCGCCGGGGACGCATACTTCATAGAGCAAGCGCTCCACCCGACGATCGACTTCTACGAGACGATCATCTATCACGCGATCGGCTTTCCCCCGGAGATGTTCCCCGTGCTCTTCGCCATCCCGCGCTTCGTCGGATGGGCGGCGCAGTGGAACGAGATGATGAACGATCCCCACCAACGAACGTACCGGCCGCGCCAGCTCTACACGGGCGTCGGCGCGCGCCCGTACCTGCCCATGACGGAACGTGCATGAACCTCGATGATCTGAAGAAGCACCTGGTCGACATCTGTCATTGCGCGAGCGAGCGGTGGTTGACCGCCGGCTCGGGCGGCAACATCAGCGTCCGCATCCCCGACACGACCCGCTACCTCTGCACCGCGACCGGAGTCACCTTCCGCGACACGGCGGTCGAGAACGTCGTCGAGATGGATCTCGACGGCCGGCAGATCAGCCCGGGTCCGTGGAAGCCGTCGAAGGAGCATCGCTGGCACGCCGGCATCCTGGCGCTCCGTCCGGAGGTCCATGGCGTCGTCCATACGCACTCCACCGCGACCATGGCCTTCGGCATCGTGAACATGACGCCGCCCCACATGACGGGCCAGGCGCGCGCCCACCTCGGCAACATCCAAATCGTTCCCTATGCGGATGCGGGATCCGACAAGCTCCGCGACCTCATCGTCGACGTGTACGAAGAGCATCCGGAGACCCGCATCGTGCTCCTCGCGAACCACGGACTCGCGGCGACCGGGCCGACCCTCCTCGAGGCCTACAATCGGGCCGAGATCGTCGAAGATTCCGCCCAGGCCTATCTGGACTGCCGGATCCTCGGCCGGGAGCCCAAGACCGACTTCTAGCGGCATCGCCGGGGACGCCGGCGGTCGTTTCACTGCTGCAGGCAGTAGACGTGGTGGGGCGTGCCGCACGCCGACGTGGTGGCGGTGTTGTTCCACCACGTCGGGCTCGCGAAGGTCGCGCTGCCGAAGATCGCGGCGCCGGTGCCCGCGGCGAAGTCCCCGCACGTCGTCGTGCTCGTGCCGGCGACCGACGGGGTCGTCGCGCCGCTCCAGGCGACGTCCGAAAGGCTGCTGAGATACGCGCCGGTCGGCCGCTGCCAGATGCCGCTCGCGAGGGTGCCGCCGGCGGCGAGCGTCGCGCCGTCGGAGACGAACGTGCCGTCGCGGCGCACGTAGGTCGCGGCGAGCGCGATCCGTGACACCGCGCTCGCGGCCGAGGTCGCGAGAAGGGCCTTGTAGGTGCCGGAGAGCGACGCGCCGAGCGCTTCGCTCGCGCACATCGCGTCCGCGCTCGCGAGCCCGTCGCCGACGCTCGGGTCGATGGTGCCGTTCGTGATGAACGCGAGCTTGCCTTCCGTGACCGTCGGCCCGAGCGCGTTCGCGCCGAGGCTGGTGCCGAAGCAATAGTGGCGGCGGGGCTGCGAGCAGTTGCCGTTCGCGGCGTCCGTCCAGGCGGCGGGGCCGCCGAGGCCGTTGCCGATGCGGCCATTGCCGCTCGTCGCCGTCCAGTTGGTGCAGGTGTTGTCGCTGGCGACGCCGTTTTTCTGGGTGCCGGTCCACACCTCGACCCCGCCGACGTCGTTGCCGAGCTCGTCGAGGTGGATCGCGTTGAAGACCTGGTTCGCCGCCAGCGCGGACGGGAGGTCGGCGACCGGCGCGCCGTCGGGGCGCACGAAGCCGCGCGCGCCGCCGAGCCGGTCGATCGCGTTCACCGTCGCCGTCGAGAGCCAGGCGACGTAGGTGCCCGGCAGGCCGGCTGCGGCGGCGCGGGCGCCGCAGATGGCATCGGCGCCGACGAGCCCGCCGAAATCGCCGCCGTGGGTCGTCGAGGTCACGAAGACGACGTTGAAGAGCCCGGGGGTCGCGCTGGCGGTCGGGGTCGCGGTCGCGGTCAGCGTGGGCGTCGGGGTCTGTGATTGGGTCGGCGTCGGGGTGAGGCTCGTCGCGGTTTCTTGCGGGGTCGGCGTGGCCGTCGTCGCGACGGTCGCCGTGGCCGTCGGTAGGGCGGTCGGGGTGGGGGCGGCCGAGGGCGTCGCCGACGCTGCGGGCGCGGGGCACGCGGCGGTGCGCAGATCGTACCCGACGCTCGCGAGGAGCGCCTCGGCGCGCGGCATGCCCGACTCGGTGACGTCCGCGGCGCGGCAGTCCGCGACGCGCAACACGCACTCGACGTAGTCGTCGAGCGCGCCCGTCGGGTCGGTGCCGAAGCGGAGGCACGTCGCGCGGAGCGCGTCCACGTCGAGGGCGGCGGCGCCACGCAGCACGTCGTACGAAACGGCCGCGGTTCCGCAGGCCTTCACGATGGCCGCACGGAGCTTCACGCCGGCCCGCCCGACGCGCAGGATCTGGTTGTCGCAGAGCGTGGCGGCCTTGGCGGCGCACCCGCCGTCACCCGGCTTCAGCTGCACGCACGAGAAGACCGCGTCGAGGCACTTCTGCACGCTCGCGAGCTTTCCGGCCGTGAAGGTGCGCGCGGCCTGCCGATCGCCTTCTGGCACTTCACGACGACGCGGGCCGTCGCCGGGTCGGGAACGCTCTGGGCCGCGGCGCGGGACGCGAACGACGCGAGAACGACGGCGAGGACGATGGTGAACGGGAAGCGCACGGCGGGAATTCGGGGAGAGCGGCTCCTGCGAGGATGGTCGTCGCCGCTTTCCCGGTCAAGGGCGGTTCCGGGCGCCGAGATCAGCCCGACAAGCGCGACAGGAACCCCTGGTCCTGCTCGACGAGCGCCTGCAGCGAGGGCCGCCCGACGATGCGTTCGAACCACGCGGCGAGCGCGGGGAACCTCGCGCGGTCGATCTCGACGCCGGCGTGGCGGAGGTTCACGAGCTGGCAGGCGACGCTCACGTCCGCGAGCGTGAAGGTCTCGGCGACGAGGTGGTGGCGGCCGTCGAGCTCGCCTTCGAGGTACGCGAGGAACGTCGGCAGCTCCTTGAGGCCGCTTTGCACGACCGCCTCGTCGCAGCCGCCCTTGATGAGCTTCGCGCTGATGACGCGCTGGAAGAACACCTTGGCCGTGAGGCTCGGGGCCATGCCGCCGTCGGCGTACTCGTCGAACCAGCGCACCCGGGCACGCTCGTAGGGATCGCGGGGGAAGAGGGCGGGCGTCGGGAAGCGCTCCTCCAGGTACTCGGCGATGACCGTGCTGTCGGCGAGCGAGCGGCCCTGTTCGTCCTCGAGGGCGGGAATGCGTCCGAGCGGACTGCGCTTCAGCAAGTCGCCGCTCTTGTCGAACGGATTCGTCGCGACGAGCTCGTAGGGGATCTGCTTCTCGGTCAGCACGCAGCGGACCTTGCGCACGAAGGGGGAGAGCAGGGCGCCGTAGATCTTGAGCATGGGGGAGCTCCTTCCGAGGCTGACGTGCGCCGCAGCGCGGCGCCGAGCGGTCAACTAACGGCCGCCGCCGGCTGAAGCAATGACGTTCGACCGCCTCTTGGTATAGAGCGAACGGCGATGGCAGCCCCTGAAGCCGCCGCCGACCTCGACCGGCGCCGCGCGACGGTGGTCTTCGTCGACCTCCTCGGCGCGTCGACCCTCGCCAGCGAGGCCGGCATCGAGCGCGCCTACGCGATCGTCACGGGCTGCATGCGCGTGCTCGACGGCATCGCGCGCCGGCACGGGGGTGTCGTCGATCGCTACCTGAGCGACGCCCTCATGGCGGTGTTCGGCTTTCCCATCCGGAAGGCCGATGCCCCGGCCTTGGCGGTCGCCGCGGCCGTGGAGATGCTCGATGCCGCGGCCCGCTACGCGGGCGAGGTGCGAAGCCCGGTTCCGCTCCAGCTCCGCATCGGCATCAACACCGGCCTCATGATCGCCGGCGATCTGCGCGGCGCGGTGGTCCGCGAGTTCGCCGTCATGGGCGACGCGGTGAACGTGGCGGCGCGCTTCAAGGATCTCGGCGATCCCGGCCACATCCACATCGGCGCCGCGACCGCCGCCGGGGCGCGCGAGCGGTTCGAGCTGCTCGCGCTGCCATCGCTCGTGCTGCGGGGGAAGCAGCAGGAGGTCGAGGCCTTCCGGGTCGTCCCGCGCGCGCGGCGCGGCCGGGCCCGGCCGGGCGACGAGCTGGCTCTGGTCGAAACGCCGCTCGTCGGCCGGGCGGAGGCTCTCGCCGCGCTCCGCGCCGCGGCCGAGGCGGCGCGCGCGGGCCGGGGGCGGTTCGTGCTGCTCCAGGGCGCCGAGGGCATGGGCAAGTCGCGGCTCGTCGCCGAGCTGGCGCGCGAGGCGCGCGCAGCCGGGGCGCGCGTGCTCGCGGGCGCCGCGCGGCCGAGCCACGCCGACGATCCGCTGCGTCTCGCCCTCGATCTCCTCGCGGACGGGATCGGCGTCGCCGTCGGCGACGATGCGGCGACGATCGCCGCGAGCCTGCGGGCCGCGGCTCGGGGATGGCCGCCGCTCGACCGCGACGCGCTCGCGGCGGCGCTCGCCGGGACGATCCCGGCGCGGGACGCGGCGGCGGCGCTCGCCGCCGCGCTCGAAGCCGTGCTGGCGTCGTTCGCGGCGCGCGGGCCGCTCGTAGTCGTGGCCGAGGACGCGCACTGGGCGGACGAGGCGTCGCTCGACCTCCTGGCGGCGCTCGCAGTGAAGCTCGCGGCGACGCCGGCGCTCTTCCTCGTCGCCATGCGCCCCGACGCGGCGCGGGCGGCGCGGCTCCACGCCGCGCTGCCGGGGCTCGTCGCGCTCGACGTCGGGCCGCTCGCGGCGGCGGACGCGGCGGCGCTGGTCGACGCGGTCACCGGGGGACGCGACCTCGCGCCCGCCGTGCGCGCGCGGCTCGAGACGCGGGCCGGCGGCGCGCCCGCGCGGCTGATCCTCGGCGCGCTCCTCGTCGGGGCGCTCGAGACCGAACTCGCGCAGGAGGCCGCGACCATCGAGCGCGGCAGCGACGCCGAGCGCCGCCGGGTGACCGTGCTCTTCGCGGACATCACCGGCTTCACGCGCATGTCGGAGCAGCTGCCGCCGGCCGAGGCGTATCGCGCGGTGAGCGGCTGCCTCCAGATCCTGCACGAGGCCGCGGTCGAGCACGGCGGCTCGGTCGACAAGTACCTCGGTGACTGCATCCTGGCGGTATTCGGCGCGCCGATCGCGGTCGAGGACGCGCCGCGCGCCGCCGTCAACGCCGCGATCGAGATGCGCCGGCGCGTCCGTGCGTACAACGCCGCCGCCGCGCTGCCGTCGCCGCTCGACATCCACGTCGGCATCAACACGGGCTTGAGCGTCGCGGGCGACGTGAGCGGACCTTTGCTGCGCGAGTTCACGCTCATGGGCGACGCGGTGAGCATCGCCTCGAAGCTCAAGGACGCGGCGCCGGCCGGGCAGGTGTGGGTCGGCCCCGAGACCCACCGCGCCACGCAGGCCGACTTCGCCTACGAGGCTGCGCCTGAGAACTCCGGGATCGGCCCCGCCTGGGACCTCCGCTCCGAGCAGGTGCAGGTCTACCGCAAGCGTCTCGGGCGCGGCGCGACGATCTTCGCCGAGCTCGTCGGGCGCGACGAGGAGCTCGCGGCCTTGCGCCGCATGGTCGCCCGCCTCGTGTGTGGCGAGGGCGGCGTCGCGGGCATCGTCGGCGAGGCCGGGCTCGGGAAGTCGCGGCTCTTCACCGAGCTCGCCGTGACCGATGAGGGGCGCGCCGTGCGCTGGGCGGAAGGGCGCGCGGTCGCCCTCGGCCGCAACCTGCGCTTCCACCCCTTCGTCGACCTCCTGCGCTCGCTGCTCGGCGGCGATGGGCAACCGGGGTCCGAGACGTGGGACGGCCTCGTCGGGACGGCCGCGCCGTTTCTCGGCGCCGAGACCGACGAGCTGATGCCGCCGCTCGCGATGATCGCCGGCGCGGCGCTCCCGCCGGGGGACGCGGAGCGCATGGCGGAGGTCCGTCCGGAGATCATCGACCGCCTGTACGTGCGCGCGATGCGCGCGCTCATCCGAGGCGTCGCGCGCGCTCGGCCGCTCGTGCTGTTCTTCGAGGATCTCTACTGGGCGGACCGCGCCTCGATCGAGCTCCTGACGGAGCTCCTGCCGCTGGCGTCCGAGGTGCCCGTGCTCTTCCTTTACGCGGCCCGTCCCGGGTTCCCGGAGACGACGGGGCGCATCGCGGCGGCCGCGGTCGACGTGCTGCCGGCCGACCGGGTGCTGCGGATGGATCTAGGGCCCCTCGACGGCGCGGCGACGATGAAGCTGCTCGGCACGCTCTTCCGCCACGGCGCGCTGCCCCGTACCTCGCGCGAGCGCATCGCCGAGCGCGCCGGCGGGAATCCGCTCTACGTCGAGGAGCTCCTGCGATCCTTGATCGAGCAGGGCGCGGTCGAGGTCGCGGGCGACGGCCTCCGGGCGACGGCCGCGATCGAGTCCATGGTCGTGCCGGCGACGGTGCAGGAGGTGATCCTCGCCCGCGTCGACCATCTGCGGCCGCGGCCGAAGCAGGCGCTGCAGATCGCGGCGGTCGTCGGGCAGCGGGTCGCCGAGCCGGTGCTCGCCGACCTCGTCAGCGAGCCCGAGGAGATCCCGGAGATCCTCGACGCGCTCGTCGAAGCGCAACTCCTCACGAGCGAGGTCCGCGGCGAGGTCCGGACTTTCGTCTTCAAGCACCGCCTCATCCAGGACGTCACCTACGAGTCGATCCTCGAGACCCGGCGCGCCGATCTGCACAGCCGGGTCGGGCGTGTGATCGAGCGCCGCATGCCGGGCGCGCCCGGATACCACGGCATGCTCGCGTACCACTACTCGCTCGGGAACGACCTCGAGCGCGCCGAGGAGGAGCTCTTCCTTGCCGGCGACGACGCCTCCCGCGCCGGCGCGCCCGTCGAGGCGCTCGAGCTGCTCCAGGAATCGTCGCGGCTCTACCTCGCGCGGCATCCGGGCGGCGGCGACCCCGTGAAGCGAGTCGCGCTCCACGAGCGCCTGGCCGGCGCGTATCTGCACCGCGGCCAGATGGAGGAGTCGACGCGCCACTTCGACGAGGCGTTGGCGCTCCTCGGCGAGGAGAACCCGAGCTCGCGGCTCGGCATCGTGCTGGCGCTGATCAAGACGCTCGTGCCGGTCGGGATCGACCTGTATCTCCGCGGCGGCGGCGCGCGTCACCGGCCGCCCGCGACGCCACGCGACCGCGAGATCATTCAGCTGATGTTCGACCGCGCGCGGACGCAGACGACGGCCGACCCGGCGCGGTTTCTCCTGCAGGGCATCGCGACCATCGGCCGGATGCGGCGTATCGATCCGGTGACCGTCCCGAACGCGGCCATGGTGTACGCCGGAATGGTCGGCATCTTCGCCTACGGCGGCCTCTCGTTCGACGTCGCGCGGCGCTTCCTCGACGTCGCGGATCGCTACGCCGATCCCGCGAACCCCAACGAGCTCTTCCTCGTACGGATGATGCGCTTCACCTACGCGTTCTGCTGCGGCGACTGGGACGACCGCCACGAGATCCCGCTGGCCGTCGTCGACGATGCGGTGCGCCGCGGCCAGCTCTGGGACGTCGCGCACCACGTCGGGCTCGAGGCCATCAAGCACACCGCGCAGGGCCGCTGGCACGAGACCGACGCGCAGATCGACTGGATGGCCGCGCTCGCGCAGTCCTACGCGTACGATCTCGCGGCCGTCTACGTCCACGCGTGTCCCGCGTATCTCTACGCCGAGCGCCGTCAGCTCGACGCGGCGCTCGCGGCGAGCGAGGCGTATCTCCAGGGGTACGACGAGGTGCTGCTGAACCTGCACGCGCTCGGCACCAAGGCCAAGGTGCAGGTGCTCCTCGGCGACCTCTCCGGCGCGCGCGCGACGATCGCCGATGCCGACGAGCCGCTCTCGAAGGGGCCGATCCCCCCGTGGCACTTCGGCCAGATCGCCCGCTCGCGGCTCATGCTGCGCGTGAGCGAGGCCGAGCAGGCGGGGAGCCGCGCGGCGCCGCTCCGCGCTTCGCGAAAGGCCAGGCGCGACGCGCTCTGGGCGGCGGCGCGCTTCGCCTCGTTCCGTCCCGAGATCTGGTCGGCGACCGCGCAGCTCCATTGGCTCGGCGGCGCGCAGCGGAAGGCGCTTCAGTGGTTCGGCCGGGCGCTCGACGAGGCCGAGCGCCTCGGGATGCGCCCCGAGGCGGCACGTGTCCGCCGCGAGATCGGGCGGCGGCTCCACGAGTCCGGTGCCGGCGCGATCTTCCGCGGCCGCGACGCGCGCGCCTGGTGGAGCCATGCGCGGCGCGAGCTCGAGGCGCTCGACCTGCGCTGGGATCTCGCGCGGCTGAGCCTGCTCGAGGGCGGCGGCGCCGGGCGCGGCGCGCGGCTCCGCGTTGCCGGGTGAGGCGCGCGTCGGGGTCGGGGAGTGCGGCGACGGGGAGGCTCCCTTCGTCCCCGTGCATCTGCGATCCGTAGCGCGACCTCGCGATTACGAGCTCCGCAGGTCGAGCTCCTTCATCTTCTTCTGCAGCATCACGCGCGAGAGCCCGATGGCCTGCGCGGTCCGCGTCACGTTGCCGCCGTTCTGGCGGAGGGCGCCCGCGATGAAGTCGCGCTCGAAGGCGGTGCGCGCGTCGCGCAGGGACGCGGCGGTGCTCGCCGGCGCGGCGCCGGCGGTTGCGAGCCCGCACGCCTGTGGGTCGGCGGCCGAGGCGTTCGGACCCGCGCCCACGCCCGTCGCGGCCACGACGTGCGGGGACAAGTGGTCGACGCCGATCGCTTCGCCGGGCTGCGCCAGCGCTACGGCGCGCTGGATCTCGTTGGCGAGCTCGCGGATGTTGCCCGGCCAGGCGTACTCGGCGAGGCGGCGCGTGCTCTCGAGCTCGATTCGCGGCACCTCGCGGCCGAGCTGCCGGCACGCCTCCCGCAGGAAGCGATCGACGAGCAGCGGCACGTCGTCGCGCCGCTCGCGAAGCGGCGGCAAGCGGATCGGGAACGCGGCGAGCCGGTAGAAGAGGTCTTCGCGGAACCCCTTCCGCGCCACCTCTTCGCGGAGGTTCCGGTTGGTCGCCGAGATCACCCGGACGTCGACGGCGCGCGGACGGGTGTCCCCGACCGGCACCACCTCGCCCTCCTGGAGAACCCGCAGGAGCTTCGCCTGCATGCCGGGCGGCATCTCTCCGACCTCGTCGAGGAAGACCGTCCCGCCCGAGGCGGCCTCGAAGAGCCCGCGCCGATCCTGGAGCGCACCGGTGAACGCGCCGCGGCGGTGGCCGAAGAGCTCGCTCTCGAGCAGGCTCTCCGAGAGCGCGGCGCAGTTGACCGCGATGAAGGGCCCGTCGGCGCGCGCGCTCGCGCGGTGGATGGCGCGCGCCGCGAGCTCCTTCCCCGTGCCGGTCTCGCCCTCGACCAGCACCGCGATCGGCGAGGTCGCCGCCCGCTCCATCAAGCGGCGGACGTTTGCCATGGCGGGGCTCGTGCCGACGATCTCGCGCTCCGCGTCGCGCGTGGCGAGGTCACGCCGGAGCGCTCCGACCTGCGTTCGCAGGCGCTCCTCGTCGGCCCTGATGCGCGCGTACATGCGGGCGTTCTCGATCGCGATCGCGACGCTGCCGGCGAGGGCGGCCAGGAATCCGAGGTCGGCGTCGTCGAACGAGCCCCCGACGCGGTTCACCACCTGGAGGACGCCGATCGCGCCGCGGCCGGTGACGAGCGGCGCGCACAGGATGCCACGGGTGACGGTGCCGGTGATCCGATCGACGTCCCCGGTGAAACGCGGATCCGCGGACGGATCGTCGATGCGCTCGGCCCGACCGCTCCGCAGCACCGCCCCCGCGATGCTGCGGTCGGCCGCCACGCGTATCGACCGGAGCTTGGCGGTCACATCGGCCGCGTCGGCGGCGTTGTAGGTGACCTCGAGCTCGCGCGCGCCCGGATCGGCGAGGAAGATCGTCGCGCCCTCGGCCGCGAGCGCCGTCCGGCACCGCTCGAGCACGAGGGGCATGAGCTCGTCGAGCTCGACCCGTTCCGCGAAGGCGCGACCGAGGTCGTAGAGCAGCCGGAAGCGGGCGGAGTCGGCGGGTGCGGGGGGCGGGTCGGGCATCGGCGCGTGAGCGTGACGTGCGGCGGGGTTGGTAGCAGATCGGGGAGCGGCCGGGGAAGCGCCGAACTCCGGTCGGCCGCCGCCGGCTCCGTGTGGCGGCGGCCGGGTGGCGGCGCGCGCCAGTGCCGAGGTTCGACGCGTTCGATGCCGGCATCGTCTGATCCAACTTGGCGCACGCCCACCGGCGCCGCGCAACTCGTGCTCCGCGAGGGCCTCGTTCCCGGCAAGGCGAAGATCCTCTTCAAGGGGAAGGGCGACCGGCTCGGGATGCCGCCGAACCTCGCCGCCCTCACGTCGCCGGTGCGCGCGCAGCTCGTGAACGACACGAGCGGGATCTGCTGGGAAGCGGTCTTCAGCGCGCCCTTCAAGAAGCAGGACGCGACCACCTTCACGGACAAGGCAGATTGACGCGCGGGCTTCCCGTCGGCGGGCTACATGCCGAGCAGCGGACGCAGGGCGTCCGTGGATGCGCGCAGGTCACGGCCCGGTAGCAACCGGGTGACGTTGCTCGTGAGGGATGCGACGATCAGGTCCGAGCGTCCCCGATGGTACGCCGCCGTCGACAGCACCAGGACGGGGCGCCGCTTGGTGCCGTCCTCGTCGGCGAAGACGAAGCGCACGAGGGCGATGTCCCCGCGCTCAGATCGTCGCAGCTCGCGGCGCCGACCTCGCGCGGCCTCCTCCCCGCGACGACGTGGTAGGCCCGCGTCCGGCGCGTGCGGAAGAAGTGGTACGACGACCAGAAGAGCAGGAGGAAGGTGCGGACGCTCGCTTCGCCGAAGCGGGCCGCGAGCTCGCCTCGGTGCGCCTCGATGCCGCGCGCCCAATCGCGGACGGTGTAGGCGTAGCTCAGCGTGTCGTCGGTCACCTCGTGGATGACGAAGCCGGCCCCGGTCAGCACCCCGATGAGTCGCCCGAGATCGACCGCCGCCACCGGGCCGGGCCAGACGTGCTTCGTGATGAAGGCCGCGAACTGATGCGCACGGCCGCGCGCGCAGAAGTCGGCGTAGACGCGCCCTTCGGGCGTGAGCCAGCGCGCGAGGAAGCCGCCGACGCGCCGGTAGTCGGGCACGTGCTCGAGGGTGCCCATGAAGACGGCCGCGTCGTAGGGCGCCGACGGTCGATACTCGAGGAAGTCCGCGAGTTCGACGCGACAGGGGAGGCCGAGCCGGACGATGAGATCGCTGACGAAGCGATGCTGCGCGCGCGAGATCGTGATGGTCTCCACCCGGATTCCTCGGAGGCCCGCGTACTCGACGAACGCGCCCCAGCCGCCGCCCATGTCGAAGACCCGCATGCCGGGACGGAGGCCGAGGCGATCGATCGCGTGCTGCATCTTGCGGCCCTGCGCCGCGCTCGGGTCGTCGTCCGGAGCGGCGTAGTACCCGTGCGAGTAGGACCGCCAGCGCTCGAACCAGGGCAAGAAGAACTCGGCGGGCCGGTCGTAGTGGAACGCGATCGCGGCGGCGTTGTAGGCGAGCCGATTCGGGAGGCGGAGCCGCAGCAGCCGGAGCGCCCGCGTCGCCCAGGGGACGTCGAGCGACAGCACGTCGGTCGCTTTCACGACCTCGAAGCCGTCGCCCTCGAGGTCGATGCGGGCGGCGAGGAACGCTTCGGCGACGGCCAGGTGGTCGCCGCGGGCGAGCGCCGCCACGTCGCGCTCGTCGGAGAAGACGATGCGCGCGAGCGGCGCGCCCGTGGCGGAGGCGAGGGTCGTGCCGTCGGGAAGCGTGAGCGCGAGCCGGGCGCCCGTGCGGCCGAGCGCTTCGATCATGGCGGTGAGCGCCGGCGGGATCGAGGCGGCCGCCGCCATTCAGATGACGAGGTCGCGCGGGATGGCGTGCGCGATCGTCGCGTGGAACGCCGGGAGCTTCGACCAGTGGAGCATCGGACGCAGGTGGTGCGCCGTATGGTACCCGAGATTGAAGGTGCGAAGGTTGTAGAGGCGCGCGGTCGCCGAACGGGAGGCATGCCAGTGATCTCGTGCGTCGAGGCCCGCGTGGTGGTAGTGCGTCGCCTGCGCCTGCAGCACCAGGGCCAAGGGCAGGGGGAGCGCGAACACCAGGAGCGCGTTCACGGGAGAGGCGATGATCAGGCACGCGAGCACGATGGCGCAGACGCCTGCCATCCGGCGGAAGCGACGGAACACGATCGGGTGATCGCGGCCGATGCGACAGGCAACGGGATAGATGTTCACCGCCAGCACCCAGGCGAACTCCCACGAGCCCATCGTACCGCCGTCCCGCCGGCGCCAGCGGTTCGAGTCGCGTTGCTGGTCGAGATAGTGCCGGTGATGTCCGAGGTTGTGGTGCAGCGTGTAGACGTACGGCAGCATGCCGAGCTGGAAGAACATCATCACTTCGAAGACCCGGTTCAGGATCGGCTGGCGGAAGGTTCTGATGTGGTGATGGTTGTGGCACATGCCGGCGAAGTTCACCTGCAACGGGAAGAGCAGGGCGGTGCAGGCGAGGACGTGGAGCGGCGCCGAGATCCCGAGGAAGATCGCGATCTGCGCCGCGCTCACGGCCGTGATCAGCGCGGCGGGCACGACGTCGATCGGGTGGCGGAACACGCGCCGCAGCGGCGAACGCACCGCACGCTGCCGGCGGAACGCGGGAGACTCGGCCACGCCGCACGGTATCCGATGCTTTCGCGGCGTGGCAAGCGACGCGGCCGCCTCGCGGTCACGGCGCGCGGCGCCGCGGGCCGACGCGGGTGAGACTGCCGCGCGCGGTCGGCCTCACGGCGCTCTCTGGCGCGCTGTACGGGTTGGCGTTCCCGCCGGTCGGCTGGTGGCCGCTCGCGTGGGTGGCGTTGGCTCCCTTCCTCGCCGCAGTGGCCGCGAGCTCCCGGCGGCGCGCGGCGGGGCTCGGCATCGTACTCGGCGTCACCCTGTCGTACGGGGTCGGGACCTGGATGCCGGATGCGGTCGTCAACTACTACCAGCAATCGGTCGTCGTCGGCGTGGCCATGTTCTTCGCCTGCGCGCTGTGGCAGGCGGCGTGGCAGTACGCCCTGTTCGCCGTCGGCGAGCGACGGTGCCTGGCGACGCCGCGCGCCGCGACGCCCCTCGTCGTCGCCGCGGGGTGGACGGCCGCCGAGGTGGCGCGCGTCCACGTGCCGTTCGGGAACCCGTGGGCGCTGCTCGGCTACTCGCAGACGGCGGCGCCGGTCGTCGTGCAGGTCGCCGATGCGGCCGGCGTGTTCGGCGTCGGCTTCGTCGTCATGACGGTCAACGCGGCGCTGGCGTGTTGGTGGACGGCGCGGGCGGCCTCGCCGCCCGCGCGCAGGGGCGCGATGCGCGGGCTCACGATCGCGGCGCTGCTGGTGGTCGCGGTCCTGGGGTACGGCGCGTTCCGACTCCGCACCGAGGCGGGCAAGCCGGGGCGCCCGGCGCTCCCGGTGGTGGCCGCGCAGGCGAACCTCGACCTCGGCGCGCAGTGGAAGTCGGAGTTCTACGGGGCGAACCTCGCCGCCTACACCGACCTCACGCTCACCGCGACCAGGGAGCGGCCCGCGGCGGTCGTGGTCTGGCCCGAGAGCGCGCTCACCTTCTTCCTCGAGCGCGAGCCGACCTACGCGGCGTATCTCGCGCGGGTTGCCGGCGCCGCGGCGGCGACGCTGGTCACGGGCGGACCCCGCGTCCTCGCCGACGCGGGGCGCGAGGAGTTCCGCAACGCGGCCTTCCTGGTCTCGCCGCGGGGCGCGACCAGGCTCGTGTACGAGAAGGGGCGCCTCGTGCCCTTCGCCGAGTACTTCCCGCTCGCCGGCGCGACGCTGCTCCGGCGCCAGTTCGGCAAGGTGCGCGAGTTCACGCCCGGGGCGACGCAGGCGCCGTTCCCGACCCCGCTCGGGCTCGCCGGCATGATGATCTGCAACGAGGCGATGCTCGGCGCCGAGGCGATCGATCGCGTACGGCGGGGCGCGGCGTGGCTCGTCACCCTCACCAACGACTCGTGGGTGGGCCGCCGGCAGTACGCCGAGATCGCGCTCGCGATGGTGCGCCTGCGGGCCGTCGAGGTACGGCGCTGGCTCGTGCGCTCGTCGACCTCGGGGCCGTCCGCGATGATCGACCCGGTCGGCCGCGTCGTCGACGTCCTGCCGTTCGATCGTAGCGGCGTCGTGCGCGCCGACGTCGCACCGCGCGAGGACCGGACGCTCTACGCGCGCCTCGGCGACGCCTTCGCCTGGAGCTGCGTGGCGGTGACCCTGGTGGCGGTGCTCGCGCGCCGCGGACGCCGCGGCGGATAGCGATCGCGCGCCCCCGATTGCGAGGCCGCGGCGGAGTGTTACGGTCGCCCGCCATGACGACGCCGTTCTTTGCGCTCTTCGACACCCCGATCGGCCACTGCGGCATCGCCTGGGGACCGGAGGGCATCACGGGACTCCAGCTCCCGGACGCCGGTCCGCGGGCGACCCGGGCGCGCCTGCGCGCGCGCTTCCCCGCCGCGACCGAGGCCGAGCCGCCCGCCGCCGTCGCCCGCGTCGTCGACGCGATCGGCAGGCTCCTCGCCGGCGAGAAGGTCGACCTCTCGACGGTCACGCTCGACATGGACGGCGTGCCGCCGTTCCATCGCCGCGTCTACGAGGCCGCGCGCGCGATCGCGCCCGGCACGACGCTGTCGTACGGGGAGATCGCCGCCCGGCTCGGCATGCCGGGCGCGGCGCGGGCGGTCGGCCAGGCCCTCGGGCGGAATCCCTTTCCGATCGTCGTACCGTGCCATCGCGTGCTCGCGGCCGGCAACAAGGCGGGCGGCTTCACCGCGACCGGCGGCGTCGACACGAAGCTCCGCATGCTCGCGCTCGAAGGCGCGGCGCGGCCCGCGGCGCGCGAGCCACGGCTCTTCGACGGCAACGCGGGCCTCGGCTTCGACTGGCGTACGGCCGTCGCCCATCTGAAAGCCGCCGACCCGAAGCTCGGGCGCGTGATCGACGCCGCCGGCCCGGCGAACGCGCTCGTCCTCAAGAATACGCCGAGCGTCTTCGGGGCGCTCGCCGAGGCGATCGTCCATCAGCAGCTCTCCGGCAAGGCGGCGGCCACCATCTACGGCCGCGTGTGCGCGCTCTTCCCGCGCGCGCCGCACGGCCCGACCGCCGAGCACGTCCATCGTACCGCCGAGGAGCGCTTGCGCGGCGCCGGGCTCTCGGCTGCGAAGGTCGCGGCGCTCAAGGACCTCGCGCGCCGCGAGCGTGCCGGCGAGATCCCGACGCTCGCGGAGGCGCGCGCGATGGACGATGCGGCGATCGTCGAGCGTCTGATCGCCGTTCGCGGCATCGGGCGCTGGACGGCCGAGATGCTGCTCATCTTCCGCCTCGGCCGCCCCGACGTGCTCCCCGTCGACGACTACGGCGTCCGCAAGGGCTTCGCGCTCGCGCACGGGAAGCGCGAGCTCCCGACGCCGCGAGCGCTCGCGAAGCACGGCGAGCGCTGGCGGCCGTATCGGACGGTCGCGAGCTGGTACTGCTGGCGCGCGCTCGATCTGTAGCCGTCGTTTTGGCGCCGCAGGGGAGGCGGGCCCGCCCACGAAGGCGATCTGGCGGTGCCGCTTGACATGAAGAAGCGATGAAACTACTCGGTTCGCGTGTCGATGGTCCAGCTGCGTAGCGTCCCGCCCGATCTGCACCGCCGCCTCAAGGTCCGTGCGGCGATGGAAGGCATCAGCATGTCCGACTACGTGATGCGTGAGCTGCGGAAAGCCCTGGAGCGGCCGATGCGGCAACAAGTGCTGGACCGGTTGCAGGCGCGTCCCGTCCGGAAGCTCAAGCGGCGTCCCGCCGAGGTCATCCGAACCGAACGCGCCGCCAGGTGATCGTCCTCGACGCGTCCGCGCTCGTCGAGCTGCTGCTCGGAACCGCGCAAGGGCGGCGTGTCGGCGCTCGCATCGCCGATCCGGCGCTCGGATTGCACGTTCCGCACCTCGCCGACATCGAGGCCGCGCAAACGCTGCGTCGCTATGTGCGCGATCGCGAGATCGACCAGGAGTCCGCGACGGCCGCGCTCGAGGATTTGCACGCGCTCGACCTGGTGCGACACGCTCACGAACCGCTCCTGGATCGCGTCTGGGAGCTGCGGCAGAACCTGACGGCGTACGACGCCGTCTACGTCGCCCTGGCGGAGGTGCTGGATACGGTCGTGCTGTCGTGCGATCGCAGGCTGGCGCGGGCGCCCGGAATGTCGAAGCGCGTGGATCTGATCGTCTGAGGAGGTGCGCGCCCGTTTGCGGCATGCGGCGCGGCCCCTCGCCCATGCCGCTCACGGAAGGAGGGCGTCGCCGCGAGACGCCGCCGCCGATTCGGTCTATGGAGGCGCGTGGTGCGCCGCCTGCGTGCGTGGGTCCTCCGGATGGTGCTCGGCTGCGCGCTCGGCGCCGGGGCGCTCGTCGGCGTCGTGTGGTGGCGGCTCGCCGAGGGGCCGATCCCGCTCCGCGCGCTCGACCGCCCGATCGGCGACGCGCTCGCGGCGCTGGTCCCCGACGTCACGGTGCGGGTCGGGACGACGGCGCTCGTGCGCGCCGGACGGGGCGTCGCGCTCGAGGTCGGCGACGTGCGGCTGCTCACGCCCGACGGGACGCCGGCGATCTCGCTGGCGCACGTGCGGGTCCGTCCGAGCCTCGGCGCGCTGCTGCGCGGCCGCGTCGTCATCGCGCGCGTCGACGTCGACGACGCGGTGCTGCCGCTCGTACGGCGCGCCGACGGCACCCTGGCGATCGGCGAGGGGGAGGGAGCCGCGCTCGTGCTCGGCGGGCCGGCGGGAGCGACGCCGTCCGCCGCGCGCGCGGCCGTGGCCCTGCCGCGTATCGCGCTCGGCCGGAGCCGGGTCAGCCTCGACGACCGCCGCGCCGGGGGTACGATCGCGCTCTCCGACGTCGGCCTCGTGGTGTCGCCGCGGCCGGGCGGACTCGACGGCTCACTCGCGGCGACCGTCGATCTCGCGAGCGCCGTCCCGCCGATTCGCGGGCGCGTGCGGGTGCCGCTGCGGGCGGAGGTCGGCGCCGATCTCGCGGACGACGGGACGCCCATCGAGGTCCGCTTCGCTCTGACGGCGGACGCCGGCGAGCTCGCACCGGGCGACGACCCGGGTCCGCCCCTGCCGCTCGCGGACGTCGCGGCGCGGGGGCGCTACCGTCCCGACCGGGAGACGCTCGACCTCGCCCGGCTCGCGGCGACGATCGGAGGGTCGCGCATCGCCGCGCGCGCCCGGGTCGTCCTCGGCGCGTCGCCGGTCGCGGGGCTCGACGGCGCGGTGGACGCACTCACCCTCGCGGCGCTCGCGCGGCTCTGGCCGGCCGATCTCGCGGGCGAGGCGCGGAGCTGGATCGCCGCGAGCCTCCGCGAAGGCGAGCTCCGGCGCTGCCGCGTCCGGCTCGGCGCGCCGGTGCCGGCGATGCCCGACGACGCCGGGGCCGCCACGCCGTCGCCGCCCCCGGACCTCACCGCGGCGGTCGCGAACGCCGTCGACGTGGCGTGTGATTTCCGCGGGGTCGCCGCCGACTACCTGCCGCCCCTCGACCCGATCCGCGACGCCGCCGGGTCGGCGCGGCTCACGACCGAGCGGCTCGCCGTCGACGTGCACGACGGCAGGGTCGGCGGCTGCCGGGTGGAGGGGGGCACCTTCGTGATGGACTTCGCGGTCGATCCGCCGTCGGCCGCGATCTCGGCCGACGTACGCGGCCCGACGGCCGAGGTGCTGGCGATCGTCGAGAAGCCGCCGATCGCGTTCACCCCGCCGCTCGGCATCACGCGCGCGACGGTCGGCGGCGAGAGCCGTGTGCACGCCGAGCTGCGCCTGCCGATCGCGAGGACGATCGGACCGGCCAACGTCACGGTGCAGGCGACGGCGGAGCTCACCGCAGCGCGACTGCCGCCGCTCACCGCCGGGGTCGGCATCGAGAACGGGACGCTGACCGTCCGGGTCGACGGCGCGCGCGTCGAGATCGAGGGGACGACGGCGGTGACCGGCCTTCCGCTCGTGACGACGCCGGTGAGGCTGGCGCTCGCCGTCGCGCCGGGCGCGGCGGTCGGCGAGCGGACGTTGGCGATCGCCGTCGACGGCGACGGGGTGGCGGTGCGCGGCACGGGGCGCATGGCGGGCGACGTGCTGACCGCGCTCGCCGTGGACCACGTACGCCTCGCCGGCACCGACGTCGCCGGCACGATCACGCGGACGCCGAGCGGCGGCTACGACGTCACGCTCGGCGGCGCGAGCCTCGACCTCGATCGTTTCCTCGCGGGGCGTCCGCTCGGCGCCGGCGACGCGTCGGCGATCGGTCCACCGCTCAGAGTGAAGCTCGACGTCGGACGCGTCCGGACCGTGCGCGAGCTCGATCTGCACGGCGTCCGCGGCACGCTCACGGCCGCCGACGGCCGCATCGCCACGCTCGATCTGCGCGGCGGGCTCGTCGAGCCGGCCGGCACGGTGGCGGCGACGCTGACGGACGGTCCCGGACCGCGCCGGCTGACGCTCGCCGCCGACCAGGCGGGTCGTGTGTTCCGGGCCCTCGGCGGTCTGCAGCAGATCGTCGGCGGGACGCTCGTGCTCGACGCGACCACCGACGCGCGCGGGCCGTTCGAGTCGCTCGCCGGGACGCTCGTGGTGCGCGACTTCAAGGTCGTGCGCGCGCCGGTGCTCGCGAGGGTCCTCGGGATCGGCTCGCTCGGCGGCATGGCCGCCCTCGTGCAGGGCGAGGGCATGCCGATGAGCGAGGCGCGCCTCCCGTTTCGACGGGACGGGACGCGGCTCGAGCTCCACGACGTGCGCGCCGTCGGCGCCGTCGGCCTCACCGCCGACGGCGTGATCGACACCGGCGCCGGCACCTGCGATCTCCGCGGCAACGTCATTCCCGCCTACACGCTCAACAGCGCGCTTGGCCGGATGCCCGTCCTCGGGCGGCTTCTGGTGGGCGCGCGTGGCGACGGCGTATTCGGGATCGACTACCGCGTGCACGGGCGCGTGGCCGACCCGGTCGTGCGTGTGAACCCGCTGACGTCGATCGCGCCGACGGTGCTGCGGTCGTGGTTCGTCGATCCGTTCACGCGGGGAGCGACCGGCGCGGAGCGCGCGCGCGGCAGGTAGCATTTCCGGAGCCTCGGGACCAAGGAGGTCCTCCCGTACGCGCGCCGCCGGGGATTCGTTCAGTGCTGTCCCTCGCGAATCGGCTGTGCGCCTCGCGCGAAGACCAGGAAGTACTGGTGCGGCAGCAGCCCGGGCTCGTCGACGAGCGCGAAGCCGGCGGCGCCCATTTCCTCGATCACCTGCGCGCGCGCGAGCTTGTGCTCGGGCGGCGGGCCGACCGGCAGCGGCCGCTTCTCCCAGTCGACGATCGCGACGCGTCCCGCCGGCTTGAGCGCGGCCGCGAGCCTCCGGAGATACGCCAGGCGCGCGTCGAGGTGGTGGTAGGTGTCGACGATCAGGACGAGGTCGAGCGCCGCGGGCGGCAGCCGCGGGTCGTCCGCCGAGGCGAGGACGGGGATGACGGTCGGCGTTCGCTCCTCCTCGGCGCGGCGGCGGAGGTGCGCGACGAGGTTCGGCTCGGTGTCGATCGCGAAGACCGCGCCGGTCGGCCCGACGGCCGCGGCGAGCCAGCGGCTGAAGTAGCCGGTGCCGGCCCCGAGGTCGGCGACCCAGGCGCCGGGCCGAAGGGCCAAGGCGGCGACGAGCTCGCGCGGCTTCTGC
This sequence comes from Deltaproteobacteria bacterium, assembly GCA_020848745.1. Lineage (NCBI taxonomy): Bacteria > Pseudomonadati > Myxococcota > Myxococcia > Deltaproteobacteria bacterium. The sequence continues at coordinate 128,717 of JADLHM010000055.1, forward strand.
CAGACGTCGCGCGCGGGGTCGTCGAAGACGCGCCGCCAGTGCTCCACGTCGGCGAAGTCGTGGCGGCTCCCGGGCGTCGGCTCGAAGAGCGCCGCCTGCGTCGCGTGCGGGTGCGGGGTCGCTTCGCGCGCGCTCGCCACGGCCGTGGCGCCGAGGCCGATGCTCGCGACCAAGGAGAGCCGGAGGGCGCGGCGAGTGAAACCGGGCATCATGAGGCCAGAGTCTCGCGTGCCGTGCGCCGGCTCGCAACCGTCCTTCGGAAAAGTCGATGCGGCGACGCAGTTTTTCTATTCGCCACGGCCGCCCGGCTGGGATAGCTCCGAGGCATGCGCTCCGCGTACGGCCTTGGCGCGTCCGCTGATCGCGCGGCGGCGCTCGTCGTCGATCGCGCCGTCGCCGAAGAGGCCGCCGCGCTCGGCATCCGGAGCGATACCCTGATCGGGCTCGCTCTCGTGCCGCTCGCCGCGGTGGCGTGGGCCGACGGCCGTCTCGACGAGAGCGAGCGCCGCATCGTCCTCGGCGCGGCCGCGGACACCGGCCTCGGCGCCGACGGGCCGGGACGCCGCCTGCTCGATCGCTGCCTCGCCGCGCCGCCCCCGGGGGAGCTCTGGACGCTCTGGCGATCCTACGTCGCGTCGGCGTGCGCGACGCTCTCCGACCGGGCGCGGCGGCGCTGGCGCGACAAGGTCGTGGCCGACGCGCGCCGGGTCGCCGAGGCGGCAGGCGGCTTCAAGAGCGTCGTGCCGAAGGTCTCGGCGGACGAGGCGGCACTCCTCGACGAGATCGCGCTCGCGTTCACGAGCTGAGCGGCGGGCGCGGGTCCGCCGTCGCCATGCGGCGTGCGTCGCCGGCGCGCACCCGGGGGCGCGCCGTACGCCGGCGCCGCGGCCCGGGAGAGTCGCCTTCCCGCACCCGGCAGGGTAGAAGGCCTGCCGAACACGCCGACGCACAGGCGGGAGGGGAGGAGGCGCATGGCGGATACGACGCCGACGGAAAGGCAGGGGATGCCGGCACGCACACCGCTCGGGGTCGAGCTGTTGCGGCACGGGGTTCGCGAGTCGGTCGAGCTCCTGGAGCACGAGCCCGATCGAGCGGTCGCCGAGGCGCTCACCGACTTCTATCCCGATCTGGCGGTGCAGATCCTGTGGCGCTTGCCCGAGGCCAAGCGGCGGCAGGTCTTCGCGCTGCTGCCGGCCGAGAAGCGCGAGCAGTGGAGCCTGAACGTCGACTATCCGGAGGAAAGCGTCGGCCGCCTGATGGATCCCCCGCTCGGTGTGCTGCGGCCGGACCAGACCGTGGCCGAGGCGGTCGAGGTGCTGCGCGAGCTCACGGCGCGCGCCATGGTGACCTACGGCTACGTGCTCGACGAGAGAGGACGGTTGCTCGGCGTGATCGTCTTTCGCGAGCTGCTGTTCGCCAGCCCGGAGCAGCACATCACCGAGGTCATGCTGCGCGACCCGTTCTCGCTGCGTCCGCGGACGCCCATCCTGGAGGCGATGAAAGAGGTGCTGCGTCGGCACTACCCGGTCTATCCGGTGTGCGAGGAGGACGGCCGCCTCGTCGGCATCGTGCGCGGCCAGACGCTGTTCGAATATCAGACGTTCGAGATCAGCGCCCAGTCCGGCAAGATGGTCGGCGTCGAGAAGGAGGAACGGGTCTCGACGCCCTGGCGGAGGAGCCTGCTGTTCCGCCATCCCTGGCTCCAGTTCAATCTGCTGACGGCGTTCGTGGCGGCCGCGGTCGTCGGCGTCTTCGAGGAGACGATCGACAAGGTCGTGGCGCTCGCGGTCTTCCTGCCGGTGCTCGCCGGCCAGTCCGGCAATACCGGCTGTCAGGCGCTCGCGGTCACCATCCGCGGCCTCACGCTCGGCGAGCTCACGACGGCCGGGGCGAAGAAGCTCGTCGCCAAGGAAGCGTGGCTCGGCTTCCTGAACGGCATCGGCACCGGCATTTCGGCCGGGCTCGGCATGTTCGCCTTCGCGTACTCCAAGGGGGATCCCGATGCGGCCATGCTCTCGCTCATCGTGCTGCTGGCGATGGTCGGGGCCTGCGTCTCGAGCGGGATCTTCGGGGCGCTCGTGCCGCTGGCGCTGCACCGGCTCGGCGCCGATCCCGCGACCGCCTCCAGCATCTTCCTCACGACGACGACCGACGTCGCGAGCATGGGGCTCTTCCTCGGACTGGCGACCGTGCTCCTGCTGTAGGCGGGGTCGCGGTCAGAACCGCCGCGTCAGCTGCCAGAAGACGACCGGGCCGCTGACCGCGTAGCGGCCGGGGACGACGCGGGCTTCGCCGGCGTTGATCTTGCGGTCGTCGAAGAAGCCCGCTCCGCCCGCCAGGTCGATGGTCCAGCGCCCGATGTCCACGCCGCCGCCGACCCCGAAGATCAGGTCGTTGTAGTCGGAAAGGAGCGGCGTGACCGAGCGCGGCTCGAGCGCGTTCTGGCCGCGTGCGATGCCGGCGCGCGCCACGACTTGCGGATGCACGCGGACCTCCGCGGCGACGCCCCAGCGATAGACGTCCTGCGTCTCGGGGGCGAAGGGCGTGTCGAGCGCCGGCGTGTCCTGGAAGCGGAACGTCGAGCGTTCGAAGGCGGAGCTGTCGGTCCAGCGTCCGAACGTCATCAGCGTCACGTTCGGGTGGGGGCTCCACGACAGGCCGAGCGTCACCTGTTGCGGGACGTCGAAGTCGAAGTGCAGATCCTCGCGTTTGCCCCCGACGCCGACCGAGCCGCGCATGTAGATCTTGCCGGGCGTCTTGTAGGTGAGCCCGAGCTGCCAGTTCGGGTGGAAGCGATAGAGGAATCCGAGGGTCGCTTGGACGCCGGGGCCGCGCAGGCGCCAGCGCAGGCTCTGGTCCGGCGTCGGCACGTGATTCTTCAGATCGCCGAGGAGCGGGTTCAGCTCGACGCCGAAGGCGAGATCCTCGCGCGGGCGCCAGGCGAGCGTGGGAGCGAGCGTGATCACCCCGAGCTCGGTGAACGAGTCGCGCGGCACGCCCGCCTCGGGATCGCGTTTGAAGTCGAACTTCGAGCCGACCGCGCCGAACAGGCCGAAGCCGAGCGTGAGATCGTGGCCGATCGGCATCGCGGCGCCGCCGCTCGGCGCCAGCGCGACGTTGTGCGTGGTCTCGTCGTAGCCGGCATCGTTCGAGAGCTCGGCGCGCATGAAGAGCAGGCCGGCGCCGATGGTGGCCTGGGTCTCGCGAAGGAGGGTCACCCCGGCCGGGTTCTGGAAGAACGCGCTCATGAGGTCGGTCGGCGCGGCCGCCGTGGCGCCGGTGAGCGCCGCGTCGCGCGCCCCCACGGTCGGCGCGAGGAGCTGGCTCGCCCCGGCCGGTCGATCGCCCGTCGCGATCAGCATCGCGATGGCGATCGCACGCCAGCCTCCTCGGACCACGTATCGCATCGTTCACCTCGAGCCGCGAAGGAGCCGGCGGGGGGCGAACGGTGCCCCATGGCGATGGTGCTGTCAATGACTTCACGTCGGTCGGATGCCCCGCGCGCTTGCCGTCCCGATCCGCGGCACGTATGGAGCGAGCGCGCCGGCTCATGTCCATCGCCCGACCACGAACCATCACTGGTCTCTGCGTGCTCGTCGGCGTACTCGTTTCCGCCGGCTGTGCCGCTCCCGTGCGCGTGCACCGCGCCGACTCGCGCTCGGTCGATCGCGAGCTCACCCGCAGCGTGACCGCTACCGGCGAGCTCAGTCAGGACACCCACAACGTCCTGCACCGCTGGGGGATGATCGAGGCGTACGCCGCGCGGCCCGACGAGGTGATCGACTTCCTGCATCGGGCGCTGGTCGACGGCCGCGAGGGTCCGGACGCGGCGTTCGCGCTCGCGGAGCTCTCGTTCCATCACGCCGAGCGCGGCCACAAGGGAGCGGGGGAGCGCTGGCGGCGGACCGGGCACTATCTCGCCGCGGCGATCTACGCCTACGCGTATCTCTTCCCCGACGATCCGAGGGAGGCGCCGAACCGCCTCGACCCGCGCGTGCGCCGCGCCGCCGATCTCTACAACCGCGGCTTCACCCTCGGGCTCCCGAGCGCCGACGACCGCTCCGTCGCCATCGGCGCCGGGCGCTTCCCGCTGCCGTTCGGCAGGATCGACATCGCGTTCGACGCGGCCGCTTTGCGCTGGGGTGATCGCCGGCTCGAAGGCTTCGTCCCGGCCGCCGAGCTCAAGGTGCACGGCCTCACCGAACGGTATCGCCGGTCGGGGCTCGGGGTGCCGCTCGCGGCCGGCACGAAGCCCCTCGATTCGTCCAAGGAGCCGGAGGACTTCATCGATCCGGCGACCCGCGTGCCGGTGACCGCCATCCTGCGCATCCCGGAGCCGCGCCGGCAGCTCGCGCGGAGCGAGATCCACGCCTCCCTCGAGCTCTACGACGCGACGGCGACCGAGGAGGTCGCGATCGGCGGGCGGAACGTGCCGCTCGAGGTCGAGCCGACCGCGGCGTTCGCCTACATGCTCGCCGAGCAGAAGTTCTGGGACTTCGAGCTGAAGAGCCTGCTCGGCACGGCCGTGCTCGGGAAGGATCCGATGCGTCTCACCGCCGTCCAACCGTGGCGGCGCGGCCGCATCCCGGTCGTGCTGGTGCACGGCACCGGGTCGAGTCCGGGGCGGTGGGCCGACATGGTGAACGACCTGATGGACGACCCCGTCATCCGGGACCGCTTCCAGTTCTGGTTCTTCACCTACGATTCGGGAAACCCGATCCTCTACTCGGCGGGCGGGCTCCGCGATCTGCTGACCGCCGCCGTCGAGCGGCTCGACCCGACTGGCGCCGACCCCACGCTCCGCCGCATGGTCGTCATCGGCCACAGCCAGGGCGGGCTCATCACCAAGCTCACCGCGGTCGACAGCGGCGACAAGCTCTGGGGCTTCCGGACCCGGCTCGACGACATGCTGATCAGCAGCAAGGCCCGCGAGCTGCTGCGGCGCCTGGCGTTCGTGAAGCCGTTGCCGTTCGTGAAGCGCGTCGTGTTCGTCGCGACGCCGCATCGGGGGAGCTACGTCGCCGGCAACTGGATGGCGCACCAGTTCGCGCGCCTGATCGCGATCCCGAGCAAGATCCTCGATGCCGGCGCCGAGATCGCCAAGGGCAATCCCGATTTGGCCGAGTGGCGCGTCCCGAGCGCCGTCGAGAACATGACCCCGGGGCACCCGTTCGTGCGCGCGCTCGGACCGATGCCGGTCGACGCCCGCATTCCCTGCCACTCGATCGTCGCCGTGAAGACCGATCCGCCCTACGACGGCGGCACCGACGGCGTCGTCCGGTACGAGAGCGCGCACCGCACCGACTGCGCTTCGGAGGTGGTCGTGAAGTCGGCGCACTCCTGCCAGTCGAATCCCGCGACGATCGCCGAGGTGCGCCGCATCCTCCTGCTCCACCTCGGGGATCCGAGCGTGTCCGTGCCGCCGGTGAGCGCGCCGCGGCTGCCCGCGACGCCGTCCGGGGCACCGTAGGGAGCCGAGGCGCGGGCGACGACGTCGGCCCCGATCGCCTCGGCACGGGGAAGCACCCCGAACGGTGGCTCAGGACGAGCGGGCGAGACGAAGGTGCGGCACGACGGGCGTCGCCGGCGGCAGCCAGGCGAAGCGCGTCACCCGATGGGCGTTCAGGTCGAGGACCGTGAGGATCGCGACCACGTCGTCGAGGTTCCGCTCGGCCTCGAGCGCCCAGGCGATGATCGTAAGGTTCTCGCCGCCGGTCAGCAGCCGCGCCACGATGTCGGCGACGAGGAAGCGGTCGGGATGGATCGCGCGCCGGAGGACCCCGAAGTCGCCGCGGTCGATCTCGCGCCAGCAGCGGTCGCCGGCCCAGTGCTCGACGAGCCGCGCGCGCAGCCAGCGGTCGAAGGACCGGGCGCTGTAGGGAAGGTCGAGGCGCGCCCGGTGCTCGAGGCCGCCCTCGTCGGCGTCCACGTCAGGTGCGGCGTTCATCGCGGTCCTCGCGCTTGCGCTCCCGGTCGCGGCGGCGCCGCAGCACGCCACCGACCTCGATCGCGAGCACGATCACGCCCACGATGCCGGTGGCCACGAAGAGGACGGTGAGCAGCATGCCCATGCCGTAGTGCATGCCCCGTGCCGCACCCGGATTCGCGGAGATGGGATGCGCCCCGCCCGCCGCGATCCGTGTCGTTTCGACCCGCGTGTCGAAACGACACGCGTCCGGCGGGGTTCGGAGGCCCGGGACGGCGGCATGGGGACCGCGCGCCGGCCGTCACTCTCCGCCGTAGCGCTCGAGCTTCCGGTACAGGGTCTTCCGGCCCATCTTGAGGATCTGCGCGGCCATCGTCTTGTTGCCGGCGACGGCTTCCATGACGCGCAGGATGTAGCGGCGCTCCATCTCCTCGAGCGACACCAGCTCGGAGGGGTCGTCGGTGGCGACGACCACGTACGACGGACGGTGCTGCTGGATGCGCTCGGGGAGGTCGGCGACCGTCACCTGGTCGTAGCGGGCGAGGGCGACGGCGCGCTCCATGCAATTGTGGAGCTCGCGGGCGTTCCCGGGCCACGGGTAGGCGAGCAGCAAGCGCGCCGCCTCGGGCGCGATGCCGGTGAGCGCGCGGCCGGCATTGGCGGCGGCGCGCTCGAGGAAGTGCTGGGCGAGCAGCAGCACGTCGCCGCCGCGGGCGCGCAGCGGCGGTAGCGGGATCGTGATGACGTTGATCCGAAAATAGAGGTCCTCGCGGAAGCGTTTCTCCTCGACTGCGCCCTCGAGGTCGGCGTTGGTGGCGCTCACGAGGCGCACGTCGAACGGGACCTCCGTGTCGCCGCCGACGGGACGCACTTTGCGCTCCTGCAGGACGCGCAGGAGCTTCGGCTGGAGCGCGAGCGGCAGCTCGCCGATCTCGTCGAGAAAGAGGGTGCCGCCGTTCGCTTGCACGAGAAGCCCGGCGCGCGCGGTGCGGGCGTCGGTGAAGGCGCCGCGGGCGTGGCCGAAGAGCTCGCTCTCAATGAGCGTGTCGGGCACCGCGGCGCAGTTGATGGCGACGAACGGCCCGCGACGCCGGCGGCTTCGCTCGTGCAGGGCGCGGGCGACGAGCTCCTTGCCGGTGCCGGTCTCGCCGGCGACGAGCACCGAGCTGTCGGTGTCGGCGACCCGGTCGATCAGGGAATAGACCTCCCGCATCGCCGAGCTCGTGCCGACGAGGTCGTCGACGCGGCCGCCGTCGGCGACGCGCTCTCGAAGGCGCTTCACCTCCGCCTTTAGCCGCCGGTGCTGCACGGCGCGCTCGAGCGAGAGCGCGAGCACCTTGATGTCGAAGGGCTTGGTGAGGAAATCGTAGGCGCCGGCCCGCATGGCGGCGATCGCGGCCTCGAGGTTCCCGAAGGCGGTGATGACCATGACGGGAACCTCGGGGTGCGCGGCGACGATGCGCGCGCAGAGCTCGAGGCCATCCATTTCGCGCATGTTGATGTCGGTGACGACGGCGTCGAAGGGCTCCGCCGCGAGCGCGGCGAGCGCATCGGCGCCCGACGTCCGCCACGTCACCGTGAACCCGAGCGGGGGCAGGCGCTCGGCGAGCATCTCGCACATGCTCTGGACGTCGTCGACGACGAGCACGCGAGCGGGGGCGTCGGGGGCGTCGGCTCGGCTCATGCGGCGCGATGCGGCGGATGCTCGGCGGCGGCGGCCGCCGGCAGGTAGAAGGTGAAAAGGCTGCCCTCGCCGGGACGGCTCTCGACCTCGATCCAGCCTCCGTGGTCGCGGATGATGCCGTGCGCGACCGCGAGGCCGAGCCCGGTGCCCTCGCCGGGCGCCTTGGTGGTGAAGAAGGGCTCGAAGATGCGCGACAGGTGCTCGCTCCGGATGCCGGCGCCGTGGTCGGCGACCGTGACGCAGGCGAAGTCGCCGTCGGGCCCGCCGTCGCCGGGGGGTCGGGCGCGCCGACCGGCGCACGTCACCTCGATACGGCCGCCGCCCGTCGTCGCCTGGACGGCGTTCACGATCAGGTTCACGAGGGCCTGCTCGAGCTGGTGCTCGTCCGCCGACACGACGAGCGGATCGTCGGCGAGCGCGCTCGCGACCTCCACCTGCCGCCGGCGCGCGATCGGCGCCAGCGTGTCGATCGTGCGGGCGCAGACGGCGCGCACGCTCGTGAGCCCGAAGCGCGGGCCGCGCTGGCGGGAGAAGTCGAGCAGCTCGCGGATCATCTCGGCCATGTGGCGCGATTGGTCGACGATGACGCGCGCGCTCGCGGCGGCGCGCTCGCCGGTCGCCTCGCCGTCGGCGATCATCTCGGCGCGCCCGCCGATGACGGAGAGCGGCGTGCCGAGCTCGTGCGCGACCCCGGCCGCGAGCTGGCCGATGGTGGTGAGGCGGTCGGTGTGGCGTAGCTGGTCGAGCGCCTGCAGGCGCGCTTCGGTCTCGGAGGTGAGCTGGCGGCGCGCCTCGGCGAGCTTGCGGCACATTCCGTCGATCTCGCGCGCGAGGTCGCCGATCTCGTCGTTCTGCTCGATGCGGAGCGGCGAGTCGAGGTCGCCGGCCGCGATCGCGCGCAATCGGTCGCGCAGGCGCTGCACGGGCCGCCCGACGTACCAGACGCCGAGCGCGTACACGGCGGTGGTGCAGGCGAGGAGGATGCCGCCGGTCGCGAGCAGGATCTGCCAGCGATTCGCCTGGACGTACTCGTGCTGCTCGCCGATCGACTCCACGAACTCGAGCACGGCGATCGGGGAATCCGCGCCGAGCGTCTCGGGGATGTACGTATAGCGCTGCGGGACGCCCTGCGCGTTCTCCCGGACGTGGATCACGCGCTCGCCTTGCGCGAGCTGCGCCTTGTCGGCGGGGGGAAGCGCGAGGAACCGCGGGTCGGTCTCGTCCGTCGCCGCGAGCCAGGTCCAACGGATGTGCACGCCGTCGACGGCTTCGCTGATCGTCCGCTCGACGAGGTGCTCGGCCGCCTCGGGTCCGTACGTCCGCCAGACGCCGTCGATGCTGGCGCGCAGCGCCTGTTTCAGGCGGAGGCCGCGCTGCAGGTCGGCGTCGAAGAGGACGACCTGGCGCTGGAGCAGGAGGTAGGCGTGCGTCGCCATGACGGCGACGATCGCGGCGGCGATGGCGAGGGTGATCTTGCGCGCGAGTCTCACGTGCGACTCCAAGCGAAACTCGGGCCGCGATAAGCCGAAGCGCCGGCGCGGTCAAGCGAACGTGTGCAGCGCGTCGGGCACGTGTCGTTTCGGCCCCGCGTATCGTTTCGACACGCGCGGCGGCGCAGCGCGCGCCGTTCCGTGACTCTGCGGCATCCCTCCGGGTGCGGCACGACGGATGCAACGTGGTGCCGTGGGAGGACTCGGACATGAGGGCTGCCTACGATCGGTCGCGAAGCGGGGTCTGGGACGGTGCGCACGGGCTGCTGCTGCCCGAGATCGACCCGACGGACGAGACCGCTCTCGACGTGCAGAACGTGACGCAGCCCGAGCGGCGGCTGCTCTTCGCGATCCTCGCCGACGCGATTGTGCGCGTCCGTCGCCTCGCGACCGCGCCGCGCCACGCGGCGATCGAGCTCCGCGAGGCCGAGCGCTGGATCCGCTCCGACGATCGGGAGTGGCCGTGCTCCTTCGTCAACGTCTGCGAGGCGCTCGACATCGAGCCGGCGCCGCTGCGGCGGGCGGTGCTGGCGTGGCGGCGCGCGGCCGGCGGGCGCACGAACGTCACACGTCGCACGCTGATGGCGAAGAAGAGAAGGCGCAAGCGCTCCGCCGCCGCCGTGGCGGCGTCCGCCTCCGCGCGCGCGGAGTTCGCTGCCGCCGCGCTCGCGGCGAGCGCGCCCGATCCGAACGAGAGGCTCGCCGCGGGCACGAACGGCTGAAGGGCGATGCCGCGGCAAGCCCCGGCCGGCGCGATTCGTCGCCCTGGCGGCCTCGCGCCGGGCCACGCCTACGGTGCGCCGCGCGGCTTCTCGCCGGCGGCGAGCATCACCCCGGGCGGCGTCCACGCGCCGTCGAGCGCGCGCTGGTGCGCGAACCGGTTGACCGCCTCGCCCGCCGCGACGCGCGCCCGGCGTGTGAGCTCGGTGAGCACGAGCGGGTAGGCGTACGCGTAGGCCTCGACCGCGATCGCGGCGACGTCCTGCGCCGCTGCCTCGTCGGGTGCCACCGCCGACGGCGCGGCCGCCGCGCGCCGCGGGGCGAGCGCGCCGGTCGCGAGCGCGAGGACGAGCGTCGCGGCGAGGATCCGCGCGAGGCTTCGGCGCCGCACCGCTCGCCGGGCGGCGGCGCGCGGCGTCGCCCGGCGCGGACTCGCCCCGCGCCGGCTCGTGCTCATGGCTGCGCCGTCCGGGCCGCGCTCCACGCGGCGTGGCGTGCGCGGATCAGCGCGACGGCCTCGACCGCGCCGTCGGCGCACGCGGGAATCTCCATGTCGGGCGGGCTCGCGAGCTCGAAGCCGGGGCGGAGCATGTACTGGCGCGCCCAGGCGACGAGATCACGCCACATCGGTCCCACGAGCACGAGCGGCACGTCGTGGAGGTGCCGGACCTGGAGCAGCTGCCAGATCATCATCGCCTCGAGCACCGTGCCGATGCCGCCTGGCATCACCACGAACGCGTCGGAGACGAGCACGAAGTGGTGCAGGCGCGTGAAGAAGGTCTCGTGCTCGAAGGACTCGGCGACGAAGGGGTTCACCTGCTGCTCGAACGGGAGCTGCACGCGGATGCCGATGCTGCCGGCTCCCGCCGCGGCCGTGCCCGCGGCTTCGGCGGCGCCTTCGTTGGCCGCTTGCATGAGCCCGGGACCGCCGCCGGTCACGATGTCGCAGCCGAGCGCGGCGAGCTCCGCCGCGACGTGCTTCACCTCCCGGTAGACCCAGTGGCTCGGCTCGGTGCGCGCCGAGCCGAAGATCGTCACCCGGAACCGCTCGCGCTTCGAGGGCCGGAGCCGCGTCAGGTTGTTGATGGTGGCCCAGAGGCCGAAGACGGTGTCGACGAGGATGCGGCGCACGCCTTCCTCGTCGGCGAGGCTCACGGTCTCGGGCCGGGGCGGAGCGGTCGGGTCGGTCATGGGCGATACCTCAGGACGATCTCGGCGGGGCAGGCGCGGACGGTCGCGTGCGCGGCGGTGAACTCGGAGTGGGGACGGCCGTCCACCTCGACGGCCGTGAGCGGACCGGCGGGCGGCGGGTCGAGCACGAGCCCGCCCGCCGGCACGCGGAGATCGCCGCGGAGCGCGACGACGAGCGCGTCGGCGCCGTCACGGCGGAGCGTGAATCCGAAGGTGCCGTGGCGCGTCCGCAGGCCGTCGACGGCGACCGCGCCGTCGTCGAGCCAGGCGGACGGGATGCCGGCGCCGATCACGAGCGCGTCGTCCTCCGTGCGCTCGTAGGCCAGCATGGCGAGGAACGAGAGCACCCACTCGGCGCCGATCCAGGCGTGCGGGACGTCGCCGATGTGGCCCGGGCTCCGCGGGTCGCGCCACGAGATCTCGGGCCACTGGTTCCACGGGCGCGGCCGGCGGTCGTCGAGCAGGAACTCGGCGAGCTTGTTCGCGGCGGCGCGCTCGCCGAGGTGCACGAGGGCGCCGACGATGCGGACCTCGTAGGCGGTGTAGTTCGACCAGTCGACGGCCCCGTCGCGCCGGCCGCGGAAGCCCTTCAGATACTCGGCGTAGGTCGCGGCGAGGGCGTCCGCCGGCATGAGCGCGGTCTCGCCGAGGAGCGCGATCGCGTTCGACGTCGCCGTCGGGTCGAAGTCCGCCCACTCGACCGAGCCGGGCACGTAGGCGAGCCCGCGGGTCGCGATGGTGTGCGCGAGCGAGGCGCGGACGTCGGCGCGGAAGGCGTCGCGGACGGCGCGCCAGCGCGCGGCCGCGTCGGTCGCGCCGCGCGCGTCGGCGAGGTCGGAGGCGTCGGCGAGCGCGCGCAGCGCCCAGAAGTCGTCCCAGTAGGCGTGCACCGGGTGCGCGAGGTAGCCCTCGTGGCTCGCCGACTCGGGGAGGAGCCCGCGGAAGCCGCGCTTCTCGTCGGTGTTCCACGCCGGCCCGAGGCGCCGCGCGCGGAGCCGCTCGATCTGGTCGACGGCGCGCTCGACGGTGGGCCAGAGCGCGTCGAGGAAGGCGCGATCGTCGGTGGCGCGGAAGCACTCGGCGACGGCGAACACGAGCTGGCCGTGGCTGTCGTGCTCGACGAGCCAGTCGGGGCCCTCGGCGTCGACGGCGCACGGCACGAAGCCGTCGGCGCGCTGGAAACCGGCATACCAGCGCGTGAACTCGACCGCCGGCGCGGCGCAGCCGACGCGCAGCAGCGCCGTCGCCATGATCGCGCCGTCGCGGATCCAGGCGCGGGTGTAGCGGCGCGGCCCGGGCTGCAGTGCGGGCCCGGAACGCTCGATCAGTACGTGCGCGACGCAGCTGCGCATCGTTTCGACGTAGCGCCGCCAGCGCGGCGCGACCGCGACCGTGACGCCGCCGAGCGTGGCGCGCCAGAGCGCCGCGGCGCGCGCGAAGGCGTCGGGGCCGGACGTCGCGACGGGCGGCACGCCGGCCGCGGGATCGCTCGTCCCGAAGGGCGCCGCCAGGTACACGTCGCGGGTCGTGCCCGGGCCGAGATCGAGGTCGAAGCGAAGCGCGCCCGACGCGTAGCCGAAGGCGTCGTCGACCGCGGTGCGCGGCGGTACGTCGCCGGCGCGGAGCGCGTCGACGACGTTTCCCTGGTCGAAGGTCGCGGTCCCGAAGGCGGCGGCGTCGGAGAGCGGCACGACGACGCGCGCGTCGTCGATCCACACGCCGTCGATTTCGCCCGCGAGCCGGGCGATCGGGCGCACGCCGCCGAGCGCGCCGAAGGCCTGCCACGGCGGCGTCACCTGGAACGGCCGGAGCGCCGCGAAGAGGCGCGCGCGCCGCGCGACCGGGCCGGCGTTTTCGACGCGATAGCGCAGGAAGAGCGTGGGGCGGCCGTCCGCGCGCAGCGCGCAGGCCGTCGTGCGGAGGGTGAGGTCGCCGACGCGCCAGACCGACGACGGCAGCGGCAGGGAGCCGTCCTCGAGCTCCTGCGTGACGGTCGCGTCGGCCCACGTGACGAGGCGTCCGTCGACGAAGAGGAACGGCTCGACGGAGCACGTGCCGCGGTCGAGCTCGACGAGGCCCTCCTCGTTCATGAGCGCGCAGGTCTCGCCGTCGGGCACGCCGACCGGCGTCCAGTAGGACTGCTCGCGGGCGAGCCAGCGCGGGTAGTCGCCGCGCGCCGCCTCGGCCGCGACGCCGCCGAAGAAGGTCTGCGGCGAGCGTGAGAGCTCGAACGGGCGGACGGTGATGGCGGCGATGCCGAAGCCGGCGCCGCCGACGCTCTCCGTGAGGTCGAGGCGGAGGAACCGCGCCGCCGTCTTCGGCATGTAGACCCAGCTGCGCGGGGCGTCCGCATGGGTGGTGGCGTGCGCGGTCGTCCACGCGACGCCGTCGGCGGAGGTCGCGACGGTGAACGCGCGGGCGCGGCCGTCGGGCTCCCAGTCGATCGTGAGGCCGCCGTACTCGCGCTCGGCGCCGAAATCGACCTCGATCCGTTGCGGCTCGCTCGTGCGCGCGCTCCGCCAGCTCGCGAGCGGGGGACGGTCGAAGATGCCGTCGGCGGGATGGCCGGGGAGGGCGCTCGATGCCCGCACGAGCGGCCGCGAGCGGACCGTCAGGTCCTCGAGGCGGAGGTCCGCGATCCAGAGGCTCCCGCGTCCGCCCGGCCCGGCCGCGAGCGCGAACTCGATCGCGCCGAGGTCGGCGAGCGCGCCGCCTCCCGCCGGTCCCCACGCGAACTCGACCTCACGACTCCGGATGCGGATCGGCGTCCACGCTTCGGGGAGCGCGAAGGCCTCCTCCTTGTACCACCAGACGTTCCGCCCGCTCGGGTCGGCGAGCTTGAGCTCGAGCCGGTTCGCTGGCCCGTGGCCACGCACTTGGAACGCGAGCGCCCACGTCTCCGGCATCGCCACCGTGACCGGCTTCCGCGCCACGACGAACCCGCCGCCGTCGCCGAAGTCGAAGTCGCAGCGCATCGCCGCCGCGCCGTCGGGGCCGACGTCGGGCGCGAGGTCGAGCTTCGCGAGCCCGGAGGCGACGGGCAGCCAGGTCGAGAGGTCGGTGAAGTCGTCGAGGAGCACGGTCGCGAGCGCGCGGCGCCGGGCGAGCATAAGAAAGGACGAGCGAGATGACAACGCCGGGCGCACGCGTCGTGAGTTATACGGAAGCGGTGGCCGCAGGCGGGCGGGTCGGGGCGGGCTCCCACGGTCGCCCGGTTCCTGGCACCCAGCGCGTACGGCCCGCCGGTGCCGCTCCGGCTTGCGCACGGCGCGAGCTGGGGCTCCCCGAAGCCCGCCCCGACTCGCCCGCCTGCGGCGGCATCACCCATGCGTCGTGCGGCCATTCGTCGTGCGGCCATGCGTCGTGTCGCCGTCGGGTGCGGCACGGCGCGTCGGCACCGCTTGCGCTGGCCGTGCTGCGATGCCTCGGCGGTGGGTGGGTCCGGGACGGCTCCGGGGAGCCGCAGCTCGCGTCGTGCGCAAGGCAAGAGAGGCAGCGGCGGGCCGTACGCGCTGGGTGGCAGGATCCCGGCGACCGTAGGAGGCGTCCCGGACCCACCCACCGCCGACACCGCACGCAGATCGCACGCGGCGGACCGAGACGCCAATGCGCGGGCTCGGTCGCGGTCCCGAGGGGGTTGCGCTATGCAGCGCGTCCATGAGCGAGGATGGCACCGCGCGAGACGCGCGGCTCATGCGCGACACCTGGCGCCGTCTCGTCCAGACCCTCAGGGCGTTCGCCCGCTCCGAGGTGCGCGCCTACGCCTTCGGCTGGCTCGCGATGCTGTTCACGCTGCTCTTCGCGATCAGCGGCCTCAACGTCCTCAACAGCTACGTCGGCCGCGACTTCATGACGGCGATCGAGCGGCGCGACCAGGCCGGCTTCGTGCACCAGGCGCTGCTGTACGTCGGGGTCTTCGGGTTCTCGACGGCGGCGGCCGTGCTGCTGCGCTTCGCGGAGGAGCGCTTCGGGCTCCTCTGGCGCGACTGGCTGACCGGCCGGGTCGTCCACCTCTACCTCACCGACCGCACCTATCTGCGGCTGAGCGAGGCCGGCACGCTCAGCAACCCCGACCAGCGCATCACCGAGGACGTGCGGACCTTCGTGCAGATGACGCTGTCGCTGTTCCTGATGTTCCTGAACGGGACGCTCACGGTGCTGGCGTTCTCCGGTGTGCTGTGGTCGATCAGCCGGCCGCTCTTCGTGATCGGCATCGTGTACGCCGGCGCCGGGTCGCTGCTGACCTTCTGGCTCGGGCGGCCGCTGATCGCGCTCAACTACCGGCAGGCCGACCGCGAGGCCGACTTCCGGACGACGCTCATCGAGGTGCGCGAGAACGCCGAGTGCGTCGCGCTGCACCGCCGCGAGCGGCAGCTCGAGCAACGCCTGCACGACCGCGTGCGCTCGCTCGTCGGCAACATGCGGAACATCATCGGCGTGAACCGCAACCTCGGCTTCTTCACCACCGGCTACAACTACATGATCCAGATCATCCCGGCGCTCGTCGTCGCCCCGCTCTTCATCCGTGGCGACGCGGAGTTCGGCGTGATCGCGCAGGCGGGCATGGCGTTCGCGCACCTGCTCGGCGCCTTCTCGCTGGTCGTGACGCAGTTCCAGGCGATCTCGTCGTACGGCGCCGTGCTGGCCCGGCTGAACGCGCTCGCGGCGGCGGTCGAGGCGCCCGGGCCCGTCTCCGGCATCAAGACCGTGGTCGACGACGACCGCGTGGTCTACGAGGACCTGACGCTCCTCGGCCCCGCCGACGAGGTGTTGGTGCGCGATCTCTCGTTCGTGATCGCGCAGGGCGCGCGTCTCCTCGTCTGCAGCAAGGATCCGGCGATGCGCGGCGCGCTCGTGCGGGCGACCGCGGGCGTCTGGGACCAGGGCCGCGGACGGGTGAAGCGTCCGGAGCTCGAGGAGCTCGCGTTCCTTCCCGAGCGTCCCTACCTCCCGCCCGGCACGCTCCGCGAGATGATGGGCGCCGGCGATGGCAGCGTGCCCGTCGACGACGAGATCCGGAGCGCGCTCGGGGTGCTGGGGGCGCACGAGCTCTTCGAGCGCACCGTCGCGATGGAGGCCGAGCAGGACTGGGAGCGCGTGCTGACGCTCCACGAGCAGCAGGTGCTCTCGGTCGCGCGCGTCCTCGTGTCGCGTCCGAAGTTCGCTTTCGTCGACGACCTCGGCCGCATCGTCGGCGACGAGCGGCTGTCGGTCGTGCTGAACGCGTTCATCGAACGCGGCATCACCTGCGTCGCGCTCGCCGCCATGGACGGCCCGCGCGCCGACTACGACGCCGTGCTCGAGCTCGCCGACGGCGGCGCGTGGCGGGTCGAGTCGGCCCAGCTCGACGACGAGGCGCCGCTCGCCGGCGGCGGCTCGATGCCAGGAGGTGCAGCGTGAGCGAGTCCGGCTTTCCCCGTCGTTTGACGAGCCCGTCGGGGCTGGTCGTGCAGGTGAACGCCAACGGCTCGATCCGGCGGATCGACCACGGCGACGTCGTTCTGAACCTCTTTCCGGGGAGCGAGCTCGAGGGCGGGCCGGCCAACGTGTGGCTCCGCCGGCGCGGCGACGGGATCGCGTCGACGCCGCTCCTCGGGCCGGGGAGTCCGGGCGCCATCGAGGTCGGCGCCGACCGCCTCGTGGTTCGCGGCACGTGGGACGAGATCGACTTCACGCTGACGCTCGTGCTGGCGGCGTCGGCGCCGGCGTGGTTCTGGCACCTCCGGCTCGCGAACCGCGGCGCGGCGCCGGTCACGGTCGACGCCGTCCATGCGCAGGACCTCGCGCTCGCGCCCTACGGTGCGATCCGGATGAACGAGTACTACGTGAGCCAGTACGTCGACTACACGCCGCTCGTCGATCCGGCGCGCGGCTTCGTCCTCGCCGTGCGGCAGAACCTGCCGATGGGGGGCCGGCACCCCTGGGCGCTCGTCGGCGCGCTCGGGCACGCGGTCGGCTTCGCGACCGACGCGCTCCAGCTGCACGGGCTCGCGACCCGCGCGGGCGCGACGGCGGCGGCGCTCGCCGCGCCGTCGCTGCCGGTGCGGCGGTGGCAGCACGAGCACTCGCTGGCGGCGATCCAGGAGCAGGCGTTCACGTTGGCGCCGGGCGCCGCCGCGGCGCGCGGCTTCTTCGTGTGGATCGAGCCGGACCACGCCGCGGTCACGTCGGAGGCCGACCTGGCGGCGGTCGGGCGCGCGCTGGCGCTGCCGGAGGCCGCGCCGGCCGCGGCGTCGGGCGACGCGGCCGGCGCGACCGCGGCGGCGCCGGTCGCGTCGCTCTTCACGAGCGCGCCGCTCCTCGCCTGCGACGACCTCGACGACGCCGCGCTCGCGGCGGCGTTCGGTGCGGAGCGGCGCCATCCCGAGGCCGACGCCGACGGGCGGCTGCTCTCCTTCTTCGCGGCGCCGTGCGCGCACGTCGTGCTGCAGGCGAAGGAGCGCCGCGTGCTCCGTCCCCACGGCACGATCCTCCGCACCGGCGACGCGCTCGTGCCCGACGAGGCCGCGCTCACCTCCACGGTCTGGATGGACGGCGTCTTCCACTCGCTCGTGACCCAAGGGCACGTGAACATCAACCGCATCCTCTCGACGACGCGTTCGTACCTCGGCCTCTTCCGCGCCCACGGGCTCCGCGTCTTCGTCGACGTCGACGGCGCGTGGCGACTTCTCGGCGTGCCGTCCGCCTTCGCAATGACGCCGAGCGGGGCGCGCTGGCTCTACCGCTTCGCGGGCGGCTGCGTCGCGGTCGCGAGCCGCGCCGCGACGATCCGCCACGAGCTCGGCCTCGCGCTCGACGTGCTCGAGGGCCCGCCGCGCCGCTTCCTGCTCTCGTGGCACCTCGCCTTCGGCGGCGACGACGGCGCCGACCCGGCGGCGGTGCGCTGGGAGCGCGACGCGACCGGCGTCGTCGTGCGCACCGATCCGGACGCGGAGTCGGGCCGGCGCTTCCCCGAGGGGTTCGCGCGCCTCGACCCGGTCGACGGCACCACGCTCGCGCGCGTCGCCGGCGACGAGGCGCTCTTCGCCGACGGTCGCGCGCGGCGCGCGCCCTACGTGGTGGTCGAGACGGTGCCGGCCATGCGCGCGGCCTTCCGCGTGACGGCCGCGCTCACGGTCGCGGCGCCCGCGCCCGCGGCGTCCGACGCCGGCGACGCCGGCGACGCGGCGGCCGAGGCCGCGTTCTGGGACGGCGCCGCCGGCGCGGTCGCGCTGCACGCGCCGAAGGCGGCGCCTGAGGCGGCGCGGGTCGCCGAGATCCTGCGCTGGTACGCGCACGATGCGCTCGTCCACTACCTCGCGCCGCGCGGGCTCGAGCAGTACTCGGGCGGCGGCTGGGGGACGCGCGACGTCTGCCAGGGGCCGGTCGAGTATCTCCTGGCGCTCGGGGAATACGCGCCGCTCCGCGACCTCCTGCTGCGGGTCTTCGCCGCGCAGAACCCCGACGGCGACTGGCCGCAATGGTTCATGTTCTTCCCGCGCGATCGCGGCATCCGTCCGAACGACTCGCACGGCGACATCGTCTTCTGGCCGCTCCTCGCGCTCGCGCAGTATCTCGCCGCGACGGAGGACTTCGACCTGCTGCGCGCGTCGGTGCCGTTCTTCCACCCCGACGGCGACGCGGCGGCCGAGCACGCGATGATCGCCGCGCATGTGGGACGCGCGCTCGCGGTGATCGAGGCGCGCCAGATCCCGACGACCTCGCTCGTCGCCTACGGCCACGGCGACTGGAACGACTCGCTGCAGCCCGCCGACCCCGCCATGCGCGAGCGCCTCTGCAGCGCGTGGACGGTGACCTTGCAGGTGCAGACCTCGCACGCGCTCGCGCTGGCGCTTCGCCGCGCCGGCTGGAACGGGCTCGCGGCTACGTTCGAGGGGCTCGCCGAGCGCACGCGCGAAGACTTCCAACGCCTGCTCCTCCCGGGCGGGACGCTCGCCGGCTTCGCGTACTTCCACGTCGATCGCCCGATCCAGTACCTGCTGCACCCGAGCGACGACGCGACCGGCATCCACTACCGGCTCCTCCCGATGATCCACGCGATCATCAACGGCATGCTGACGCCGGAGCAGGCGCGGACGCACGTCGATCTCATGCGCGCGCACCTGGTGGCGCCGGACGGCGCCCGCCTCTTCGACCGGCCGCCCCGCTATCGCGGCGGCGAGCAACGCCTCTTCCAGCGCGCCGAGACCAGCACGTTCTTCGGGCGCGAGATCGGCATCATGTATACCCACGCCCACCTCCGGTACGCCGAGGCGATGGCGACGCTCGGCGAGGCCGATGCCTTCTGGCTCGCGCTCCGCCAGGCGATCCCGATCGGCCTCCGCGACGTGGTGCCGAACGCGCGCCCGCGCCAGGCCAACACCTACGCCTCGAGCTCGGACGCCGTCGTCGCCGACCGCTACGAGGCGCAGGAGCGCTACGCCGACGTGCGGGCGGGCAAGGTGCCGGTCGAGGGCGGCTGGCGCACCTACTCGAGCGGCGCCGGCATCGCCTTCCGCCTGATCCACGAGCGCTTCTTCGGCCTCCGGCGCGGCCGCGCGACGATCGCGCTCGATCCGGTGCTGCCGCCGAGCCTCGACGGGATGGCGCTCGACGTCACGCTCGCCGAGCGTCCGGTGCGCGTGCGCTACGTCGTCGGCACGCGCGGGGCGGGAGTCGTCGACGTCGCGTTGAACGGCGCCGCGCTGCCGTTCGCGCGCGAGCCAAACCCGTACCGGCCGGGCGCCGCGCTGATCGCGACGCCGGCGCTCGCGGCGGGTCTCCGCGCGGACGGCAACGAGCTCGTGATCCGCCTCGGATGAGCGTTGACGTCAGGAGATGAGGCGATCATACGCACGCGATGAGTAAGCGGCTTCAGGTCATCGTCGACGACTCGGAGTTGCTCGAGATCCAACGGGCAGCCCGCCGGGAGCGGCTCACGACCGCCGAATGGGTACGTCGCGCGTTGCGCGCGGCGCGGCGTGCCGCGCCGCGCACCGATGCGAAGAAGAAGCTCGCGGTGGTGCGTGCCGCTGCCGGGTATGACTTCCCGACGGGAGACATCGACAGCATGCTCGAGGAGATCGAGCGCGGCGACGGTCATCCCCCCGGGTCCCGGTGATCCTGATCGACTCGAACGTGCCCATGGACCTCGTGGGCGCGGACCATCCGCACAAGGTGGATGCGCGTCGCCTCCTGGAAAGAGCGATTGCCGACGGGGAGCGTCTGGTCACGGATGCCGAAGTGCTCCAGGAGATCCTGCATCGTTACGCGGCGGTGATGAAGCGCGCCGGGATCGAACGTATCCTCAGCTTCGATCGCGGCTTCGATGTACTGCCGGGTGTGACGCGGCTGGGACGGTAGGCTCTCGCCGCTTCCGCGGAGAGCTCGGGCGACCCGCCGGTCACACGCCGACCCGCTTGGCGGCGTCGGACTGTCACTTCACGGTGTAGCCGCGGCCCTCCATGCAGGCGCCGAACGCGCGATCGGTATTGGCGGCGGCGCCGCCGTGTCGCCTTGTTGCGCCGCCCACGCGCGGTATTCGGCCTCGTCCTGCGCCTGCTGCTGCGGACTCTGGCCCTTGGCCGGGTAGACGTAGGCGCCTTGCGCGCCGGCCGTGACGTAGCCCGCGAGCACGAGGGCCGCGGCCGCGGCGAGCATGACCGAGCGTCGGGAGCGGATCGTGATGGTCATGCGGGTCGATTGGGCTCGGTCCGGATCTCGGGCATGGTGGGGACGGAGACGACGTGGACACGCCCGACCCGCGCACGCTCGACCCGCTCGCGCTCGCGCTCCGCTTCGGGGTGGCGCTCGCGCTCGGGGTGTTGCTCGGGCTCGAGCGCGAGCGCAGCAAGACGCCGACGGGATTCGCGGGCGTCCGGACGTTCGGCCTCTTCTCGGTGACCGGCGCGGTCGCGGCCTTTCTCGACGCGGCGCTCGACCGGCCGTGGCTCGCGCTCGGGCTCTTTGCCGCGGTCGCGGCGCTCGTGGTCGTCTCCTACGCGGTGAGCGCCCAGCGCGGCGAGCTCGGCATCACGACCGAGGTCTCGGCGCTGCTCGCGTTCCTCATGGGCTACCTCTGTGTCGCCGGCCACCCGATGATCGCGGCCGGGCTCGCCGTGGCGAGCGGCGGGGTGCTCGCGCTCAAGGAGTGGCTGCACCGCCTCGCGGGACGGATCGAGCCCGCGGACGTCGAGGCGACGCTCAAGTTCGCGATCGTCAGCATCATCGTCCTGCCGCTCGTGCCGAACGAGAGCTTCGGCCCGGCGCCCCTCGACGTCGTCAATCCCTACAAGATCTGGCTCATGGTGGTCCTGATCTCGGGGCTGAACTTCGCGAGCTACGTGCTCGTGAAGATCGTCGGCGCCGAGCACGGGATCGGCCTCACGGGGCTCCTCGGCGGACTCGTGTCGAGCACGGCGGTCACGCTCGGCTTCGCGCAGCGGAGCCGCGAGGCGCCGGCGCAGGCGGCGGTGCTCGGGATCGGAGTGCTGGTCGCGTGGACGGTCATGTTCGCGCGGGTGGTGGTGCTGGTGGGAGCCGTGGCGCCCGCGCTTGCGCCGCGCGTCGCGGTCGCGATGGCGGCGCTCGGGCTCCCGTGCCTCGCGATCGGCTGGCTGCTCTGGCGGCGCCGGCGCTCGAAGGAGAAGGCGTCGGTGAGCGCCGGAGCGAATCCCTTCGAGCTCGGCCAGGCCATCCGCTTCGGGCTGCTCTTCGGGGCGATCACGTGTGCCGCCAAAGCGGCGCAGGTGTACCTCGGAGACGTCGGCCTCTACCTCGCCGGCGCGATCGCGGGGCTCACCGACGTCGACGCGATCGCGCTCTCGATGGCGCAGCTCGTCGTCGCGACACCGGCGAGCGCCGAGGCGGCGGCCCGCACGATCGTGATCGCGGTCGTGTCCAACACGCTCGTCAAGGCCGGGATGGCGGCGTTCCTCGGCGCGCCGGCGTTGCGGCGCGTCGTGCTCGGCGCGGCCGGGGTCATGTCGGTCGTCGCGGCGGCGGTGGCGGTCGTGCTGTAGCGCGGTGTCGGTCCGACGCGATGTGTGCCGCGCCGATACGGTTCAGCGCCGGTTTCTCATCCCCCGTCGCTGCTCGCGGGGGATCTCTGGCGTCGCTCCGTTCGCATACTCGTACTCCGAGCGTCGGCCGCTCTCATCGCAGCGGAGCTGCTGCTCGCGGCCGTCGCCGCGGCCGTGGTACGGTGAGCCCGATCGCCTCGCTTGCAGGGTCTCTACGAGAGGATCGGTCGTCTACCGGACGACTTCCTCATAACCAAAAAGGAGAAGGCATGGACCGGAAGACGAGTCTTCGAAGGAGCCTCGGTGTCGTGGCCGCCGTCATGATGCTCGCGGGCGCCGCGTCGGCGTACGCGCAGACGCAGGGTATGGAGCGGCGCGACGAGCGCCGCGACGATCGCGCCGGGGCGCGGGCCGTGAAGCAGGAGTGCAAGGCCGGTGACGAGAACACCCGGGCGGAATGCCGGCAGATGAAACGCGACGCCAAGCAGCAAGGGCGGAACGACGGGGGCGCGCGCGAGGAGGCCCCCGCGGAGAAGCCGGCGCAGTGATGGCCGGGCGAGGCGGTGTCCGCGTCGGACGTCGCCCCCGCCGCGTTCGCGACCGTCGCACCGCCGATCTCTCGGCGACCGTGACCGCGTGAATCTCGACGACTTCGAGCGGCCCGAGAACGACCGGGCGCCGATGGTCCGCTCGCTCGGTCGCGTGGGGCTCGCCACCGCCGGTGCGATGCTTCCCGTGCTCGCGCTCGCGAGCGAGAGCGGTCCCGGGTTCCGCTCGGACCTCGGGATCGTCGGTGGCACTCTGGATTTCCTCGGCGCGCATCCGTTCGTGCTCTTGTTCGGCACCCTGGCGCTCGGCACCAGACTCGGCCGGCTGAAGCTCGGGTTCTTCACGCTTGGCTCCACCGCGGCGACACTGTTGGTCGGGATCGCGCTCAGCCTGTGGGCGTATCTCGGATACGACATCGTCTACGCTGTTCCCGCGCTACTCACCACGATCTTCCTGAACCTGTTCATGTTCGCGGTCGGGCTGAAGGTCGGGCCGCAATTCTTCGCCGGGTTGCGGCAGGACGGCGCGAAGGGCGTGGCGATCGCGTTGGTCGTCGTCGGGCTCAACTTTGCCATCGCCCTCGGCGGCGCCAAGCTCTGGGGGCTCGCGCCCGGGTTCGCCTCGGGTCTCATTTCGGGAAGCATGACCGACACCGCGGTCATTGGCGTGGCGACGAGCGCGATCGACACCGGCACTTACCGGCCGCCCGACGGCGTGGCCGGGGCGGAGGTCGCCGGCAACATCGCGGCGGCGTACGCCGTCACGTACCTCTTTTCGCTGATCGGGATCATTCTGCTGGTGCGGTATCTGCCGCGCGTCGCGGGTGTGGATGCGAGGGCCGCCGCCCGCGCAGCGGAGGCGGACTACGGCGGCGACGACGGGCACCTACCGATCGCCGGGACGGCGGCCGCCTACGCGCTCGAGCGCGCCACGGTGGACGTGCGGGCCTTCCGGGTCGAGGCGGCCGACGTCGCGGGGCTCTCCGTGCACGAGCTGTCGGTACGCGCCGACGTACCCGTGCTGCAGGTGCTACGCGGGAACGACGTCCTCGACCTGGATTCCAACCCGGTCATCGAGACAGGAGACGTCCTCACGGTGGTGACCGACGTCGCGCGCCTGGTTAGCGGTGCCGAACGCATCGGCCCCGAGGTCGCTGATGCGCGAGCGCGCGGCGTCGATCTCGAGGTCGCGGACCTCGTGGTCACATGCCCGGAACTCGCCGGCCTCACGGTGCAAGAGGCCTCGGATCGGGTCCGTCGGGCGCTTTCGCCGGGGCTGGAACGCGTTGGACGCCTCTTCCATCCGGTGGGACTGATCCGGAGCGGCGAGCCGCTCCCGCTGCGGCTCGGTACGCGGATAGAGCGCGGGGACATCCTGCGCGTGATCGGGCGACGCGCGCGGACGGACGCGGTGGGGAAGCTGGTCGGGGCGACGGTGCGGTTCACCACGGAGTCCGACATCCTCACGGTGGCACTGGGATTGGCCGTCGGCTACGTCGCCGGAACCCTCAGGGTGACGATCGGCCACGTGCCCGTGTGCCTCGGTGCGCCCGCTGGCGTGATGCTCGCGGGCATCGTCATCAGCACGCTGCGTTCCCGCTATCCCCTGTTTGGCGGCCCGGTCTCCGAGGGCGCGCGCAGCTTGCTGCAGGCCCTCGGGCTCGACGTGTTCATCGCGGTGGTGGCGGTGAACACGGCGCCGAACGTTGCCGGCGCCTACACGGGCGGCTACGTCTCCGTGCTGCTGGCGATCGGCGTGGTCGCGTCGTTGGTGCCGCCGCTCGCCGCGTGGGTGGTCGGGCGCACGATCCTGGACCTCAATCCGGCCATCCTGCTCGGCATGATCTGCGGGGCCCGGCACTCGACCCCTGCGCTGCGGGCCGCGCAGGAGGAATGCGGCAGCGCCGTCCCGGCGGTCGGCTATCCGGTGGCGTACGCGGTCTCGTCGTTGCTGGTGCTCCTCGGCGGCTACCTGGCGCTCTTCCTGTAGCGCGTGCTCGAAGCCGCCGGCCGACGAATGCGGCGTCGCGTTCTCAGGCACGGAGGCCGCTGATCCCGAGCAGTGCGGCCGTGTGGCGCGCGATCATCAGTTCTTCGTTGGTCGGGATCACCCAGGCCGAGACCCGACTGTCGGCCGTGGTGATCCGCGGCCCGTGCGCGGCGTTGGCGTCGGCGTCGAGCGTCACGCCGAGCCACGCGGAGGCCTCGCAGACGCGCCGCCGGATCTCGGCGGAGCGTTCGCCGATGCCGGCGGTGAAGACGAGCGCGTCGACGCCGCCGAGCACGGCCGCGAGGGCGCCCACCTGCTTCGCGGCCTGGTAGACGAAGTAGTCGATCGCGAGGCGCGCGGCCGGGTCGGTGCTGGCGAGCAGGTCGCGCATGTCGTTGCTGACGCCCGAGATCCCGAGCAGCCCCGATTGCTTGTAAAGCATCGCCTCGACCTCTTTTGCCGAGCGCCCCATCGTCTGGAAGAGGTGGAGGATCACGCCCGGGTCGACCGTGCCCGGCCGCGTGCCCATGCAGAGCCCATCGAGCGCCGTGAAGCCGAGGGTGCTGTCGATGCTCTTCCTCCCCCGCAGGGCGCAGAGGCTCGCGCCGCTTCCGAGGTGCGCGACGATCACGCGTCCGTCGGCGACGGTCGGCGCCACTTCGGGCAGCACCGAGGCGATGTACTCGTACGAGAGCCCGTGGAAGCCGTAGCGCTGTACCCCGGCGTCGCGCACCGCCTTCGGGAGCGGTACCAGCTCCGCGACGGCCGGCTGGCCGCGGTGGAAGCTGGTGTCGAAGCAGGCCACCTGCGGCACGTCGGGGAGCCGCTCGCGCACGGCTTCGATCGCGGCGAGGTTGTAGGGCTGGTGGAGTGGGGCGAGCGGGATCAGCGCGCGGAGGTCGGCGAGTACCGCGGGTGTGATCCGGCACGGGCCGGTGTGCTGCGCGCCGCCGTGGACCACCCGGTGGCCGATGCCGAGCACGTGCGCCCCGCCGTAGTGGGTGCGGAGCCAGCCGGCGAGCACGGCGAGCGCGGTGCGACCGTCCGTCACCGAGCCGCCGAGATCGTCGTCGGCGAGCCGCGCGCCGGCCTCGTCGCTCACCGTGAGCCGCGGCTTGACGCCGATCCCGTCGATCTGGCCGCGCGCCTCGAGCTGCCACGTCGCTTCGGCGGGACGCCGGTACACGCAGAACTTCAGGCTCGACGAGCCGGCGTTGAGTACGAGGCTGTAGTCGTCCATGGTGGGCCTTGCTGCTGCGATTTCCCGCCTCCTTCGGGGGCGGACGGTGCGTCGGGTCAGTCGCCGCGCAGGAGCTCGCGCTTCGCCGCGGCGAGCTCCTTGCGGACCGCCGGCCCGACCTCGGGATACTCGAGGTCGAGCGACGCGAGCGCGTCGATCACCGCGGCCGCGACGACGACGCGCGTGAACCACTTGTTGTCCGCCGGCACCACGTACCACGGCGCCTCCGGCGTCGCGGTGCGACGGATCGTGTCCTCGTAGGCTTCCATGTACTGTTTCCAGTAGCCGCGCTCCCTGGTGTCGGCGGCCGAGAACTTCCAGTTCTTCTTGGGGTTCTCGAGGCGCTCGAGGAAGCGGCGCTTCTGCTCGTCGCGCGAGACGTGCAGGAAGAACTTCCGGATGCAGACGCCGTTGCGGGCGAGGTACCGTTCGAAGCCGACGATGTCTTCCGAGCGCTCCTTCCAGATCTTCTTCGTGACCAGCTCGGGCGGGAGCTTCTGCCGTTCGAGGATCTCGCGGTGGACGCGGACGACCAGCGTCTCCTCGTAGTAGCTGCGGTTGAAGATGCCGATCCTGCCGCGCTCCGGCAGGCTCTTGGTGCAGCGCCAGAGGAAGTCGTGGTCGAGGTCCTCGTTGCTCGGCGCCTTGAACGAGTAGACCTGGCAGCCCTGCGGGTTCACGCCCGACATGACGTGCTTGATGGCGCCGTCCTTGCCGGCGGCGTCCATGGCCTGGAAGATCAACAGCACGGCCCAGCGGTCCTGGGCGTAGAGCCGGTCCTGCAGCTCGGCGAGCGCGTCGATGCCGATCTGCAGCGCCTCCTTGGCGCGGGGCTTGTCCTCGGAGGTGAGGTCGAGCGTGTCGCCGGGATCGACGTCGTCGAGACGGAACTTCTTGCCGTCGGTGACGCGGAACGGCTTGGCGAACGCGTGGGCGCGCTTCAGGATCTCCTCGAGGGCCATTGCCATGGGCGGGTCTCCCGTGCCTCAGCGCCAGCGCGCGACCATGCGGGCGCGCCGGACGATCGCGAAGCGCGTGACGACCGAGTCGCGGCGGTCGGAGGGCGCGATGCTGGTGAGGTCGTTGAGCCCGCCGTAGCGGGCGTTGCCGCCGACGAGGGCGCGGAGCTTGCCGCCCTTCAGGACCTGGTAGCCATCGAGGTGGGTCCACTGCTGCTGCTTGCCCCAGCCGGCGTCGCGGCCGAAGCGGGTGTAGACGTCGGGCGGCACGCAGACGAGTCGGTGCTCCTTCGGGTCGAGCCCGAGCTCCGCGAGGATCCGCGCCCCGTTTGCGAGGAGCGCGGTCTCGATGTCGTCGCGCGCGAGACCGCGGCGGCCGGTGAGGCCGAGCGCCTTCAGGATCGATCCGTCCACCGGCGGCTCGCCGCCTTCCGCGAAGTCCTCGACCAGCACCGCCTCGGCCGCGAAGCCCGGCCGATAGCGCGCGCCGCCCGAGCTCACGAACGTGTGACGCACGAACTGCGCGATCAGGACCTTCACGTGCTCGGCGACGTTGGCGGGATAGTCGTGCTTCTCCACGAGCGCCTCGATCCGCATCGCGCCCTCGTGCTCGCTCTCGCTCTCGCGGAGCCCGGGCTGCGAGACGCGCGCCGCGACGTACTCGAGGACGGGGCCGGCGTCCGGCTGCGGCTGCGTGGTGGCGACCGCGAAGCCGAGCGCGCGGGCCCGGCCGACGACGTCGGCCGCGAACGATGCGCCGAGGTCCACGGGACAGCCGTCCATCGCCGTCGGCGGGACGGGGATCTCGGCGGCCGACTTTTCCTCGGGCTTCTTCGTCTGCTCGCCGGCCTGGCGCGCGAGGATCTCGGTCGAGAGCCGGTTCAGCTCGGCGACGTCGCCGCGGTTGGCGGCGTCGTAGGCGAGGCGCTCGAGCTCGGCGATCTCGCGGGGCGCCTCGGTCTTCTTGCCGGCCTCCTCGGACCGCCGGGCCGCGAGGACGAGCGTCGCGAGGTAGGCCCGGCGCGATGCATAGAAAGCGGCTTCGCCGGCGTCGACCTTCACGAGCTCGTCGAGCGTGGCGAGGGTCTTGTCGCGGAGATCGGCGAGATCGACGCCGCTCTTCAGGGCCGCGGCCATTCCGGGCGAGAACGGGTCGATCGCGATCGTCGGCGCGTCGTAGGTGAGCTCTCCGATCACGACGAGCGCGGCCTGCGCCTGGGCGCCGCGCCGGAGGCTCTCGGCGCGCGACGCCAGCTCCTGCACGAGCTTCCAGTCCTGCAGGATCGTCGCCGAGCGGCTCTTGGCGACGGTCTCGTCGATCTGCTGCTGGACGCCGCGGAGGCCGCGGTACTGTTCGGCCGAGAGATCGGGTGCCAGGAGGGCGTGGGCCCGGCGCAGGTAGACGTCGCGGTAGACGGTGTCGGCGTCGGCGACCTCAACGAGGAGGCGCGCGGTCGCCGTTGCGGAGGCGGGAGTCGGTGCTTTCGTTGCCATGGGCAGGCTCCTTCGTGGTGTCGGGCTCAGTAGCGGTCGAACGCGCGTTGCGCGGCGGCCGGGTCCGCCGTCTTGGTGAGGACGAGCTTCAGGAGGACGCGCGCCTTCCCGGGATTCAAGTCCATCGCGGCGACGGTGCCGAGGGCGTCGTCGTTCACCTCGACGTTGCGGCGCACGAGGCCCGCGCCGACGCGGCTCGACCGCACCACGACGACGCCTCTCGCGATCGCGCGCTTCATCGCCTCGATCGCCGGCGCGGTCATGTTGCCGTCGCCGACGCCCGCCATGACGATGCCCTTGGCGCCGTTCGCGGCCGCGGCATCGATCAGGTCGGGCGACATGCCGGCGTGGGCGTAGATGACGTCGACGCGCGGCAGCGTCTGCCCGGCTTTGATGGTGAAGTCGCTCTTCGGTCCGTAGGGGTGCGCGAGCCCGCGGTAGTACTCCTGGGTGCCGAAGAGCGTGACGCCGACGAGCCCCGCCTCGTTCGAGCGGAAGGTTTCGACGTCGGTCGTGTGGGTCTTCACGACGTCGCGCGCCGAGTGCACGTCGTCGTTCAGCACGACGAGCACGCCGCGGCCGCGGCTCTCCGGGTCGGCGGCGACGGCGGCCGCGTTGTACATGTTGAGGGGGCCGTCGGCGCTCATCGCGGTCGCGGGGCGCATCGAGCCGGTCATGACCACGGGTTTGTCGCTCTTGACGAGGAGGTGGAGGAAATAGCTCGTCTCCTCGAGGGTGTCGGTGCCGTGGGTGATGACGACGCCGTCGACGTCGCGCTGGCCGAGGAGCTCGTTCGTGCGGGCGGCGAGCTTCACCCACACCTCGTCGTTCATGTCCTGGCTGCCGATCGACGCGATCTGCTCGCCGCGGACGTCGGCAACCTCTTTCATCTTCGGCACCGCGTCGATCAGCAGGTCGACGGCGAGGGCCCCGGCCTTGTAGCCGACGTCGGTCGCCGATCCGGACGTGCCGGCGCCGGCGATCGTGCCGCCGGTCGCGAGGATGACGAGGCGCGGTTTGCCCCTGGCCGCGGCGGGCGCGCCGTGGAGCGCGAGCGCGAGCGCGGCCGTCACGGCGGTGGTGGTCGCGAG